>NZ_JBFOCL010000047.1:0-124527 GCF_040907785.1 Aeromonas sp. s8 | reverse complement strand
CCCCCCCCCCTTATTTCTACCTCACCGCATAAGCGATGAGGTATGAAAAGCTGGCGGGAAGTGTTGCTGCATTTATCCAGCTGACTTTCTGCATTCATTACCTATAGAAACTATTGGTAGACAGAAAACCAGCATTTTGCGAACGCAGCCTAGGGGTCTCTATCGCATCAACCAAGCGACGCTGGCGCTGGGCCGATGGCGATACAAGAAAGGGGCCGTCAATTGACGGCCCCTTTCTATTGATGGTGCGATGGGGGTGATGGCTTGGTGGGCTCAGGGATAGATGCTCACTTCTATCAGGTTCTGGTCAGGGTCGAGGAAGTAGATTGATTCTATCGGCCCGCAGGCGCCACTTTTAGTCACCGGCCCCTCGACAATCTCCACCCCGTGGCAGGCCAGCTGAGTCATCACCTGCTCCAGTGGCCAGCGGGTGATAAGGCAGACATCCCCCGACCCCACCTGCGCCCGGTTGCGCGGCTCCTGCCCCAGCAGTTGCAGATTGATCTTCTGGTTGCCAAACCCCACCGCCCGGCGCCCCGCACCGAAGGTAATGGCCTCCATATTGAGCACCGAACTGTAAAACGCCACGGCCCGTTCGATATCACTGACCGTCAATACCAGATGGTCGATATGGCTGATCATGGTTACCTCCTGGTGGTGATCTGGCTGATGTGACCGGCATATACCCGCAAACATCCGACTGTTGCCGCCACGGCGGGCTACCCCATCATACCCGGCAAGGGGAAATCCATGTGTGCCGTGGCGCGCAAAGAGAGCGCAAATGATGATGTAATTTTTAAGGGGTGTTCAGTTGGGCGTTGCGATGGCTGCTGTTGTCGCGTTTGGCTAATTCTTCACTGGCATTAATGCTTCTGGAGTCATCACAATGAGCGGGATGGCCAGCGCCTGACTCAACCGCTCCGCCAGTTCGTAGGCAGGGCCGATGGTGTCGTAGTCTGCCACACAGGTTGCCAAGGCACAGCCGTTGCTCTCTTCGACTCGCAAGTAAACGCTGTAGCCTTGAACGGTCAGACCGCTGTCACGCACCACCTGTATCTCACCTTCCTGATTGATTGCCTCCAGTTCAACCGCTACCGGTTTCTTGAACATCTGTACTCCTCAGTCACTGCAGATAGTGGCAGTAATAAAGCCCAGCATGGGGTAAGAAAAAAATGCTGCCACATCTTGAATCTGTGAGCCACGTGAAAAAATTAATAATACGGGCTCCATAACCAAACCTGCCACCGATAATAACATGCTGATTTAGATGAAAAAATGATATTATCTCTTTCTTCTATAGACAATGTTCGAGGCTCGGGCGTGATGCAACAATGCGGTATTTATGAACAGCTCATTACTCAACTGCTGACATCTCGACTCGACCGCGAGCGCTTTTACGTGGGGGAACGCCAACTTGAGCCTGCCGAAGCGGCAGTTTGGTTATCCAGATTTCTGAGCCGGGTTTTGGAATATGCGGTGGGGTCGGTAACTGGAGAGGATCAGCTGCAACGGCAGATTGAGCTGGCTAACCAGTTATTGCTTTGGCTAAAGGATCGCACCCAAGACCCAGACTTTATTGGCGAGAACCTCATCGATAGTCAGGGAAAAATTCTGACAGCACTCTACCAGTTGGATAACCCCATCTCCGCCAATTTAAAGCAATATGCCGAGGATATTTTCCCTCTGACAGGTCTCACTCAGAGCGAACTGTTTTGTGGCAGCAATGCGGGTTTGTCAATGGAATCGGAGATTAAACGGGAGATATTATCTGCAGATAGCATCTGCTGGCTGGTCTCATTTATCAAATGGGCAGGTATCCGTATTTTCCGTCATGAGCTGGAAGAGTTCACTCGCAGCGGCCGCCAATTAAAAGTAATTACTACCTCTTATATGGGGGCGACCGACGCTAAGGCAGTTGAATTTTTAGCCAGCCTCCCAAATACCGAAGTCAAACTCAGCTATAACACCCAGCGCGAGCGGTTGCATGCCAAGAGCTATCTCTTTTGCCGAAATACCGGCTTTCATACCGGCTATATAGGTTCCTCCAATCTCTCTCACTCTGCCCTCACTAGCGGCTTGGAGTGGAACCTAAAAATCACCTCGCAAGAGATCCCTCATATTATCGAGAAATCCCTAAGTACCTTTGAAACCTATTGGGAATCCGATGATTTTGAGCTGTTTGATGGTAAGCTCGAAAGCCGTACAAAATTGCAGCATGCACTGCAAGAGGCCCGTGGGGATGGGGACAAAAATAGCCCTGCCTATTTCTTTGATATCACGCCGTTTCCCCATCAACTGGAGATCCTTGAACAATTGGCGATGGAGCGCGCTTTACACCAGCGCTTCCGTAACTTGGTGGTTGCGGCCACTGGTACAGGGAAAACCCTGATCTCCGCTTTTGATTTTGCGCGTTTTCTGAAAACCAAACCCGACGCCAAGTTCCTGTTTGTCGCCCACAAAGAGGAGATCTTGCGCCAAGCATTAGCCTCGTACCGCGGTGTGCTCAAGCAATCCAATTTTGGCGAACTCTTGGTCGGCGGCGCCGTGCCAACCCACTACCGTCAACTATTTGCCTCGGTGCAATCCTTGAATAACCAGCTGGCTAATTTACGTCTTAGCCCAGATTATTTCGATTACATCGTCATTGATGAGGTTCACCATATTGCGGCGGCCAGTTATCGCGGTCTGCTCGCCGCCTTTGAACCTCACATTCTGTTAGGATTAACCGCAACGCCAGAGCGCCATGATGGCGGTGATATTCTTGCCGACTTTTGTGGTGTCATCGCAGCAGAGATCCGCTTGCCCGAGGCTATCAATCGTCGCCATCTCTGTCCGTTCCAATATTTTGGTATCGATGATGATACTGACTTGCGCCAAGTGGCTTGGAAAAATGGCCGTTATGACATCACTGAGCTCTCCAATATCTATACCCACAATCAGCAGCGGGTACAGAAAATCGTCCAGAGCCTCAATGAGATCGTCACCGATATTACCAAGATCAAAGCACTGGCATTTTGTGTGAGCCGTGAACATGCCGATTTTATGCGCAAGGCCTTTTTATTGAAGGGCATCAAGGCTGATATTCTCACCAGCGATAATCGAGACGAGCGGCATAGTAAACAACAAAATTTGCGCACTGGGGTTATCAATATTCTCTGCGTGGTGGACATCTTCAACGAAGGGGTTGATATCCCGGAAGTCGATACCTTGCTGTTTTTACGACCAACGGAAAGTCTCACCATCTTCTTACAGCAATTAGGGCGCGGCCTGCGGCTGGCGAGCGATAAAGAGTGCTGCACCGTGTTGGACTTTGTTGGCAATGCCCGTGTTGAGTATGACTTTGCCCAGAAATTCCGGGCACTGGTGGGTAAAACTAATAAAGCGATCAGCCACGAGATCAAACAGGGCTTCCCTCACGCCCCCTTGGGCTGCCGCATCGAACTCTCAAAACAGACCCAAGAGTTAATTCTGAGCAATATCAAGAAGGCGACTCTCAATACCTCGCGCCTTATGGGCCTGATCCGCCGTTTCTCACAGGATTGCGATTTACCTCTGACACTAGCGAACTTTTTGAAGTTCTACCCTCACATCAGCCTTGAGGAGATCTACAAGCGCGGCAATTGGAGCACCTTGGTCAAACAGGCCCGCAACCATACCATTTCTGAAATGAGCGATGAGAAGTTGTCGACTCTCTACACCCGGGCCATCAAAACCCGGCTATTGGGCTGCGATGCGCTCCATTACTTGAACTTCTTACAAACCTTGGTGGAAAGCGCCTTTACCTTAACGGCCGAGCACGATGCACGCATGGCCTTGATGTGCCACTACGACTTCTGGCAACAGAGCGGCCCCAACGCAGGCTTTAGCTCCTTGGCGCACAGCCTGAAACAACTCAATCAACCAGAGTTAAGGGCCGAGCTGGCAGATCTGTTACCCATGCTGATCAACCGGGTGCAGCACGAACAAAGCACCATGCCAAACCTTCCCGGTAATCCGCTGCAACTGCATGCTCGCTATGCCAGAGAGCAGGTGCTGGTTGGCTTTGGCGCGACCACCTTCGCGCAGCAACCCACGGCTCGCGAAGGGGTCTATGTCATCGCAGAGCAACATATCGAGTTGCTGTTCGTTACCTTGAACAAAACGGAACAGCACTTCTCCCCCACTACCCGTTATCACGACTACGCCATCAACGAGTCGCTGTTTCATTGGCAGAGCCAAAACAGCGCTCGCCCAGAGCGGGGTAAGGGGCTGAGTTACATAAACCACAGAGCAGAAGGTAAGCGCTTGTTTCTGTTCGTCCGCGAGCAGAGCAAAGATGAATTTGGCCGCACCCTTGGCTTTGTGAACTTTGGTGAGGTGGAGTACGTATCCCACACAGGCAGCCAACCGATGAACATAAAATGGCGTCTCACCACTCCGATGCCGCCATTTATATGGAAAGAGGCCGCCAAACTGGCTGTTGGTTAGTAAGACTTATCACCCGGTGGGAAGATGACGCAAAACCCACCGGGTTCTTGCCCAAAACCCCGGCTAAATTATCCAGTTGCATAATAACCATGCGGCCTTGCGGTTGTTTAACTGGCCCTAACGTCAGATAATACCGCCCGCCTTCAAACCCCGATAACCCGACTTTCAGTGACGGTAATTGATGACTGAGTACCTGCTTTTATTGATCGGCACCGTGCTGGTTAACAACTTCGTGCTGGTGAAATTCCTCGGCCTCTGCCCCTTTATGGGGGTCTCCGGCAAGCTGGAAACCGCCATCGGCATGGGGCTGGCGACCACCTTCGTGATGACCCTCGCCAGTGCCAGCTCCTATCTGGTGGAGCACTATATCCTGCTGCCGCTGGATATCGCCTATCTGCGCACCCTCGCCTTTATTCTGGTGATCGCCGTGGTGGTGCAGTTTACCGAGATGGTGGTGCGCAAGAGCAGCCCGACCCTCTATCGCCTGCTGGGGATCTTCCTGCCCCTCATCACCACCAACTGCGCGGTGCTCGGGGTGGCGCTGCTCAGCATCAATGAGCGACACGACTTTATCCAGAGCGTGATCTACGGCTTTGGCGCCGCCATCGGCTTCTCGCTGGTGTTGATCCTGTTTGCCGCCATGCGCGAGCGTCTGGTCGCCGCCGATGTGCCCGCCCCGTTTCGCGGGGTGTCGATTGCCATGATCACCGCCGGTCTGATGTCGCTGGCCTTTATGGGCTTTACCGGCCTTATCAAGATATAACCATGATCCATATTCTCTTTGCCATTCTGGTGCTCACCCTGCTGGCGCTGGCGTTCGGGATTATCCTGGGCTTTGCCGCTGTCAAGTTTCATGTGGAAGCAGACCCCATCGTCGACCAGCTCGATGCCCTGTTGCCCCAGACCCAGTGTGGCCAGTGCGGCTATCCCGGCTGCAAACCCTACGCCGAGGCGCTCGCCAACGGCGATCAGATCAACAAGTGCGTACCCGGTGGCGAGGCCACCATGCGCAAGATTGCCGATCTGATGGGAGTCGAGCCCCAGCCGCTGGGGGGCAGTGACGAGGCCGCCGTGCCAGTCAAAAAGGTCGCCTTTATCCACGAAGATCAGTGCATCGGCTGCACCAAGTGCATTCAGGCCTGCCCGGTGGATGCCATCGTCGGCGCCACCAAGGCGATGCATACCGTGATTGCCAACGAGTGCACCGGTTGCGATCTCTGTGTCGATCCCTGCCCGACCGACTGCATCGAGATGATCCCGGTGCCCACCACGGTCGATAACTGGAAGTGGGATCTCAATAACGTGCATGTTCCGGGCAAGATTCCGGTCAAGATAGTGGAATAAACAGCGGAGCAACCATGCATTCCTTACTCGAACGTATCAAAGCCGGCACGCTCTGGGACTTTCACGGTGGCATTCACCCCGCCGACAACAAGCTGCAATCAAGCCAGAGCCCGGTGGTAGACGCCGGTCTGCCACCGCGCCTCATCATTCCGCTGCGCCAGCACGCAGGCCCCGCCGGCGATCTGCTGGTGCAGGTGGGCGACAAGGTCAAAAAAGGGCAGCCGCTGACCCGTTATGCCAAGGGGCGGGTCGTCCCTGTCCATGCCTCCACCTCCGGCACCATCACCGAGATTGGCAACCACACGGTTGCCCACCCCTCCGGACTCGGCGATCTCTGCGTTATCCTCACCCCCGATGGTGAGGATGAATGGGGCGAGCGCAATGGCAAAGCCGATTACTGGAATCTGGAGCGGGGTGAGCTGCTCGAGCGCATCCAGCAGGCGGGAGTTGCGGGCCTTGGCGGCGCCGTATTCCCCACCCACAGCAAGCTCGACGGCCGCGGCCAGCTCACCGAGATCCTGATCGTCAACGGGCTGGAGTGCGAACCCTATATCACCACCGACGATCGGTTGATGCAGCAGTATGCCGACGAGATCATGGATGGCATCCGGGTGCTCAAGCACCTGCTCAAACCGAAACTCACCCTGATCGGGGTGGAAGACAACAAGCCCGAGGCGATCGAGCAGCTGACCCGCCACGCCACCGATGAAGATGTGCTGGTCAAGACCGTGCCGACCAAGTACCCCTCGGGCGGTGCCAAGCAGACCATCGAGCTGCTCACCGGCCGTCAGGTGCCCAAAGGCGGCCGCGCGGTCGATATCGGCATCATGGTGCTTAACGTGGCCACCGTGTTTGCCATCAAGCGCGCCATTATCGACGGCGAGCCGCTGATCGAGCGGATCGTCACCCTCACCGGCGACAGCTTCAAAAAACCCGGCAATGCCTGGGTGCGCCTGGGTACGCCGGTGCGCTGGCTGTTGCAGCGTTTCGAGCTGCAACCGGAAGCGGAGCAGCGGGTCATCATGGGTGGCCCCATGATGGGCTTTACCCTGCCCCACGCCATGGTGCCTGTGGTCAAGGCCACCAACTGCCTGCTGGCGCCGACGCAGGCCGAACTGCCCGCCCCCGGCCCGGAGCAGCCCTGCATCCGTTGCAGCGCCTGCGCCGATGCCTGCCCGGCTACCCTGCTGCCGCAAGAGCTCTACTGGTACAGCCGGGCCAAGGAGTATGACAAGGCCGAAAAGCTCAACCTGATGGACTGCATCGAGTGCGGAGCCTGCGCCTGGGTCTGCCCAAGCGAGATCCCGCTGGTGCAGTACTACAAGATTGCCAAAGACGACATTCGCGAAGCCCGTGCCGAGGCCGAAAAGGCCGAACGCGCCAAGCAGCGTTTCGAGGCCAAGCAGGCCCGCTTCGAGCGGGAGAAAGCGGCCCGCGAAGCGCGCCATGCCGAAGCCGCCGCCCAGCGCCGTCAGACCATGACGGCCGCAGGCGGCGAAGATCCGGTGGCAGCGGCACTGGCCCGCATCAAGGCCAAGCAGGATGCGCCCATCACTGCCATTACCGCCACCGCCGAGGGCTTGCCTGACAACAGCGCGGTGATTGCCGCCCGCGAAGCCCGCAAACGGGAAGCGGAAGCGCGCCGCGCCGCCAAGCTGGCAGAGAGCGCAAACAGCGACACTGCCGCCGCTGCGCCGCAATCCACCGAGGCGGTTGACCCCGCCAGCGATCCCAAGAAAGCAGCCATCGCCGCCGCACTGGCGCGCGCCAAGGCCAAGAAAGCCGCTCAGGCTGGCGATAGCGCCGAGCCTGCGACGGCCGAAACCGCTGCAGCCCCTGCGGTAGAGGTTGATCCGAAAAAGGCGGCGATTGCCGCCGCCATTGCCCGGGCCAAAGCCAAAAAGGCAGAGGCGAATGGTGAACCGGTAAGCGCAGCCAACAGCGCAACAACCGACGCTGACACCCAAAGCGATGCGCCCGTCGATCCCAAAAAAACGGCTATCGCTGCAGCCATCGCTCGTGCCAAGGCCAAGAAGCTGGCCCAGCAGGGTGACAGCGCTGAGGACGATCTGACAGACACCGCCGGCACCAGCGAAACGGCTGCAACCCAAAGCGATGCGCCATCTGCTGTCAGCGAAGCGGTTGATCCCAAGAAAGCTGCAATTGCTGCTGCCATTGCTCGCGCCAAGGCCAAAAAGGCAGCCCAGCAGGGCGAGAGTGCCGGTGCTGAAGGTGCGCAGAGTGAGCCAGCTGCCAGCGCACAGACCCGCGACGTGGCGGTAGCCAAGAGCGAAGTAACCACCAGCCACAGCGATACGGCTGAAAGCGAAGCGGTCGATCCCAAGAAAGCCGCTATCGCCGCTGCCATTGCCCGGGCCAAGGCCAAAAAGCTGGCCCAGCAGAGCGCAAGTACCAGTGCTGAGGTAGAAAATGCCGATGCTGAGGTAGAAAGTGCCGCTACTCAGGTAGAGAGTGCCGGAGCTGAGGGTGAGCGCGCACCGGCCGAGCCGATGCAAACCGATGCAGCCAGCAGTGAGCAACCACTTGCCGTAGCAGAGGCTCCTGAAGCGAGTGCTCCAGCGATTGACGCCCCGGTTGATCCGAAAAAAGCGGCCATTGCAGCTGCCGTGGCCCGCGCCAAGGCGAAGAAGCTGGCGGCCGAGGCAGCCAGAGCCGCAGAGACCGCCGCTGAAGATGCCCCGTCAGCCGACCGAACAACCACAAGGTAATCGACAGACTCATGTTCAATATTGCGACTGCGCCGTTTGCCCATAACCGCAAACAGACCCGAACCCTGATGCTGCTGGTGATCCTGGCCTGCGTGCCGGGCTTGCTGGCCCAGACCTGGTTCTTCGGCTGGGGCTCCTTTATCCAGATCCTGCTGGCGCTGGTCACTGCGCTGCTGTGCGAGGCGCTGGTGCTCAAGCTGCGGGGCCGCGCCATCAAGCCTGCCCTGATGGATGGCAGTGCGGCGCTCACCGCCGTGCTGATCGGTCTCTCCCTGCCTCCGCTGCTGCCATGGTGGATGCTGGTGGTGGGCACGGCCTTTGCCATCATTGTCGCCAAACACCTTTACGGCGGACTGGGTCAGAACCTGTTCAACCCGGCCATGGTCGCCTATGTGCTGCTGCTGGTCTCCTTCCCGGTGCAGATGACCAGCTGGCTGCCGCCAGAGAGCGTGCGCGCCTACAGCCTCGGTTTTGGTGATGCGGCGTCGGTGATCTTCACCGGCTTTAGCCTCGACGGCTACAGCATGGCCCAGCTCAAGCAGGGGGTGGATGGTCTCACCATGGCGACTCCGCTCGATACCCTGAAAACCGGCCTGACTCAGGGTCTCACCACCGGCGAGATCCTGAGCGGCCCGCTGTTTGAGGGTTGGGGCGGCATCGGCTGGAGCTGGGTCAACCTCGGCTATCTGCTGGGCGGCCTGTTCCTGTTGCAACAGAAGGTGATCAACTGGCGCATTCCCACCGCCAATCTGGGTGCCCTGCTGGCGGCCTCCACCATCGGCTATCTGGTGAGCCCGGATGCGACTGCCACGCCCATGTTCCATCTCTTTAGCGGCGCGACTATGCTGGGGGCCTTCTTTATCGCCACCGATCCGGTCAGTGCCTGCACCACACCGCGCGGCCGACTGGTCTATGGCGTGCTGATCGGGGTGCTGGTCTACATCATTCGCCGCTTTGGCGGCTATCCGGATGCGTTCGCCTTCGCCGTGCTGCTGGCCAACCTTTGCGTACCCTTTATTGACAGCCTGACTCGCCCGAAAGTGTATGGAGCCCGTCGCCAATGATGTTTCTGCCCTTTTCCCCCATCACAGCTGACGGAGCCCGGACATGTTAAAGAGCATGCGCAAGAACGGCCTTATTCTGGCGATGTTCGCGCTCGGCTGTACCGCGCTGGTGGTACTGACCAACGAGTTGACCAAGGATAAAATCGCCCACCAGCAGCAGCTGGAGAAGCAGCAGACCCTCTCGGTATTGCTGCCAGAGGGGAGCTATGACAACGATCTGGTGGCCAGCTGCAAGCAGGTGACCAGCAGGAAGTATCTCGGCAGCGATCAGCCGCAGGCCCTCTATACCGCCAGCAAGAATGGCGTGGTGACCGGCTATGCATTGGAGGCGATCGCGCCGGATGGCTACAGCGGGGCGATCCGCATCGTGGCGGGTTTTGATGCCAAGGGCACCATCACTGCCGTGCGCGTGCTCGCTCACAACGAGACCCCGGGCCTGGGTGACAAGATCGAGCTGAAGAAATCGGACTGGATCAACAGCTTTGCCGGAAAATTCCTGACCCATGACAACGAACCCCAGTGGGCGGTGAAGAAGGATGGCGGCGAGTTCGATGCCTTTACCGGCGCCACCATCACCCCGCGAGCCGTGGTCAAGGCGGTGAAGAACCTGCTTAAACTGCAGCAGGAGCAACCCGAACTGCTCAGCAACGCCCCGGCTTGTCCGGCGGCGAACTAACGGAGTCGAGCCATCATGAACCAGATGGAACAGATTGAAACGGGCGCAACCCCGATTGCCGAGCTGGAAAGCCGCAAAGGCGAGCTCAAGGAGCTGATGAGTCAGGGGCTGTGGAAGAACAACCCCTCGCTGGTGCAGGTGCTGGGGCTCTGCCCGACCCTCGCCGTCTCCTCTACCTTTACCAATGCGCTGGGGCTGGGCCTTGCCACCATGGCGGTGCTGGTCTGCTCCAACCTCGCCGTCTCGCTGGTGCGCAACTGGGTGCCGAAGGATATTCGCATCCCGGTCTATGTGATGATCATCGCCTCGCTGGTGACCAGCGTGCAGCTGCTGATGAACGCCTACACCTATGGCCTCTATCAGGCGCTCGGCATCTTTATCGCCCTCATCGTCACCAACTGCGTCATCATCGGCCGCGCCGAGGCCTATGCCTCCAAGAACCCTCCGCTGCTGGCGGCCCTCGATGGCCTGATGATGGGCCTTGGCTTTACCCTGGTGCTGCTGGTACTGGGCGGCATGCGCGAGATCATCGGCATGGGCACCCTGTTTGATGGCGCCGAGCTGCTGCTGGGCGAGTGGGCCAAATCCCTGCGTATCGAGCTGTTCCACGCCGATGCCAGCCTGCTGCTGGCGATTTTGCCGCCGGGCGGCTTTATCGGGCTGGGGCTGTTGATCGCTGCCAAGAACGCCATCAACGACTGGCGTGATCGCAAACAGGCCGCTACCGTCGCCCACTGCAACGTTGCCCCGGCTCGCGTCCGGGCGACCGAGCTATGATCGGACGCCTAGCATGAACAACCAGAAACGCAGAGAGATCCTCGAGCGGCTGCGGGAAAACAACCCGCGCCCCACCACAGAGCTCAATTTCAACTCGCCGTTTGAACTCCTGATCGCCGTGCTGCTCTCGGCGCAGGCGACCGATGTCAGCGTCAACAAGGCGACCGACAAGCTCTATCCGGTGGCCAACACCCCGCAGGCGATGCTGGAGCTCGGGGTGGACGGGCTCAAGGAGTACATCAAGACCATTGGCCTCTTCAACACCAAGGCCGAGAACGTCATCAAGACCTGCGCCATCTTGCTGGAGCGCCACGGTGGCGAGGTACCGGAGAATCGCGAAGCGCTGGAAGCCCTGCCCGGCGTCGGCCGCAAGACCGCCAACGTGGTGCTCAACACCGCCTTTGGCTGGCCCACCATCGCCGTCGATACCCATATCTTCCGGGTATCCAACCGCACCGGCTTTGCGGTGGGCAAGAACGTGGATCAGGTGGAAGAGAAGCTGCTTAAAGTGGTACCCGCCGAGTTCAAGCTGGATGTCCACCACTGGCTCATCCTGCACGGGCGTTACACCTGTCTGGCTCGCAAGCCCCGTTGTGGTTCCTGTATCATCGAGGATCTGTGCGAGTACAAAGAGAAGGTCTATCCCGAGAACTGATAGCCTCGCAACCGAGATTGAAAGCAGTACACATCACCAACCCGGAGAACTGAGCAATGAGAATTCTGCATACCATGCTGCGTGTCGGCGATCTGCAACGCTCCATCGACTTCTACACCCGCGTCCTTGGCATGAAGCTGCTGCGCAAGAGCGAGAACAGCGAGTACAAGTACACCCTGGCTTTCGTCGGTTACGGTGACGAGAAAGATGAAGCGGTGATCGAGCTGACCTACAACTGGGGGGTGAGCGAGTACGAACTGGGCTCAGCCTATGGCCACATCGCGCTGGAAGCGGACGACATCTACGCCACTTGCGACGCACTGCGCGCCGCCGGTGCCAAGATCACCCGCGAACCGGGCCCGGTCAAGGGTGGTACCACCGTCATCGCCTTCGTCGAAGATCCGGACGGTTACAAGATTGAACTGATCGCCAAGAAAGATGCCGGTACTGGCCTCGGTGACAGCTTCTAAGCTACCCGACTCCCGCTGCGAATGGCAGGATCAAAAAAGAGCGCAGATGCGCTCTTTTTTATGCCTCTCTGACCAGGGACGGCGCTAGATCTCGCCATTGCGCCCCATGCTGATCACCACCCGCCGGTTCTTGGCACGACCCTGCTCCGTTTCGTTGGAGGCAACGTGCTGCTTCTCGCCATGCCCCTCCACCGAGATCTTGCCAGGATCGATCCCCAGATCGACAAACACCTTCTTGATGGCATCGGCCCGCTTCTCGGAGAGTTTCAGGTTCGGCCAGCGGCCGCCGTAGCTGTCGCTGTAGGCATCGATCACCACCACATCAATGCTCTTGTCCGCCTTGATAAACTCGCTGATCATCGCCAGCCGCCGCTTGGAAGGGATGGAGAGTTGATCGCTGTTTTTGTCGTAGGTAAGCACGCTAAAGGCGATGTCATTGAAGCTGTAGGGCAAGAGCCCGCTCAGACAGTCTATAAAGGCCTGATATTTAACCCGAAAGTTAACCGACGAGAGGGACACTCGCACCGCGCGGTTCTGGCGATACCAGTCCCGATACTGGAAAGTGGGCATCCGCCCCCCCTCCAGCTCGTCGAGCATGGTCCAGGCGGTTTGCCCCTCCACCAGCCCATCGAACTGCTGATAGAAGCGCAGCTGACTTACTTCTCGCCCGGCAATCCCCGGGCGCCATACCGGCGGCATGATGCCAAGGCTCACCGTCTGGGTCTGGGCCTGTGGCCGCTTGCCCTTGAGCTCGAAGTCGAGGTTGATCTTGCGACCGGCGCGGCTGACAAAGGCCCCCGTTCCCCAATTGGGAATAGGATGCTCGAGGCGACACTCAATCTGGGTATCGGAGGTCAAACGCCAGACGGATTGATCCAGACCGGCACCAAATTCGGTGACCCCAGCCTGTAACTGCATACTCACGGATATGCTGACCAACCCCAACACCCAAGCGTTCAATTGCTTGTCCTCCACACGATCTCACAAGAGATATCGGCGGCAAGAGGCCAAGCTTTAGCGACAAACTGCAAAGGCGTGCCGTTGGTGTGGCAAAAGCTTGCCCCCAAGCGGCAACCGACCGCAAGCGGCGCTTATTCCCCCCTCTTAGCTCCGTGCCAACCGGCAGGAAGCTCGCTACAGTAAAGCCAGGGCAATCAGACGCCGCTTATCGGGAACCACACTCATGCACCGCTCTTGCTTCTCTTTATTGCAGATGTTGTTGCCAATGCTGCTGGCGCTATCCGGCAGCACCGTCAAAGCTGCAACACAGGATCAGGAGTGGGCACAGGAGCGCGCCAATGCGGTGCTTTCGCTGATGACCTTCACGGTGGTGCCCGACACTCGCTGGATTTTCTCGATGGTGGACAGCTCAATATGTACGGACTGGGCGGCTCGCTGATGCTCGACTACGAGCTCTTTTCAAAGACGCAGGATATCGATATCGAAGTGCGCTACTCCTACCAGCACCTGCAGAGCTTTGGCGGTACCTCGACCAGCGTCCGTGGTCACGCCGAGGCGGAGAACCTCGGTCTCTATCTGCGCCGCCGGGCCCCGCTGTTTGACTGGACACTGCTCGACAGACCGGTGCGCTATGTACTGGAGGGGCCCATACCGCATATCTGGGGGAACAGCGGGGGTTGCTTGGCTTTGACTCCCTCAACTCTATCGGCGCCGGTCTGGAGCTGGACAGCAGCAAATACGACATCATAGTCACCCGCCCCCGGCTGGTTGCCCGCTATATGTTCAGCCACAACACCAGCGGTTATTCCATCGGGTTGGCCATGAGTTTCTAAGTCGTTATATTTTCCTGCCACGAGTGGGCAATCCTCTGGGAAAGTACAGCAACACTCCGGATAATTATTTCCGTATTGATGGAGGATTTATTGATCTGCCCCCTTTCATATTTCTCACGACCCAGTCATATCAGGTAAAAATATCTTCCTGCTAGTAGGCTAATTTCCCCCTCGCACACCGAATATTGGAGTTTTTTGTCTGTGTATTTACGGCGCGCAATGGCTGATTGGTCCTGTGATGTCGCCAGCCTGTGCCCGCTTACAACAGAAAAAAACCAAACGCCCGACATCACAGACCGATGGCCAACTTTATCGATGCCCAGAAGGAACCAGCCCGGAGGTCCCCCATCTTTTGCACAGTGACTTAAACCGCACCTAACACATTGTTTTAAATGATTTATAGTTTTTCATATTTTATGAACCCAATTAATCCTGTTTTATTTTACTTACATCACCCGACTGCTAAATTTGGCGTCATCCCGGCAGGACGAGGCGCACTGAAACGCTTGACTGCGGGCTACCGATAACAGGTGTGCAATGAGCACAGAAATAACGTTCAGGCATAGCAACCGTTATTTTGGTGACATCACACTTGCTGATCCTTGTTGATTTGAGGTTATCTGATGAAAAAAACGCTGCTTGCTCTCTCTGTATTGGTCATAACCGGAACCGCATATGCAGGGGTGCCTGATTTATCCGCCAGCTGTCCTGGACATATTAATCTTCGCGTCGAAGATGGCACGGCTTATATCAATAACCAGCAAATTCCACTTAAAAAAGTGAATTCAAATTTCTACGAGGCGAGCAAGGGGCGCACCACCCTCTCCATGGTGAAAAATGGCGACTGGGGCATCACCTATTTTGTCAAAAATGGCGACAGCGGCGCCTGCCAGATCAATGACGATGAGAACGATGACGACGGCGATGATGATGAGAGCGCCAGTAGCAGTGCCTACAACGGCAGCACTGCACAAACCAAGGTTGCCGAGAACGCCTGCATGAACGCCGTTGCCAGAAAAGCGGGCGTCAGCCGCAGCAAACTGACCCTCGACTATGTGGCCGACTCCCAGGCGGGGATGATGATTGATATCAAGGGGCCCCATGACCGGCTCTGGCACTGCCTCACCGACGCCCGCGGCCATATTTCTGGCATCAATCAGGACTGATTTCGAGCCACGGCTCAGCGGGGCCCACACCGACCGTGGGGGCTCCACCCCTTATCCATTGCAATTATTTGATACAGGTAAATGAAGATGAAATCCAAACAGACTCTGCTCAATGTCACCCTCGGTTGCCTGCTGGCGGTCGGTATCTCCGGCTGTGCCGTGGCCAAAACCCATCACGGCCACAAGACCCATGCCCAAGCGCACGCTCAGGAAGGGGCCGTGCAGTATGGCGACGAGAGCCCGTGGGCTGGCAACTATAAGGCGGTCACTGACGATGGCCGCACCGTGGCCGAAATTCACGTCGATACCACAGGGGAGACCTATATCGATGGCAATCAGGTCAAACCAAGCCACAGCGGCAGCGACTACCTGAAATTCAAGCAGGAGACCATCACTTACACCCTGCGCAAAAGCGGCGCCAGCTGGAAAGACAGCGATGCCGGCACCAGCGGCCGCATCCTGTTCGATTGATAACCCCGACACCGGCCTTGCCAGACACCAAGCCCCGCCAAGGGGCTTTTTTACACCTGCAAAATACTATCAGCCTCTGCATGACCACCAACGAGAAAGTAGCACGTCGCAAACTCAGCCTGCTAGAGCTCGCCAAAGAGCTCAATAACGTTAGTAAAGCCTGCAAGCTCATTGGCTACAGCCGCCAGCAGTTCTACGAAATTCGCCGTAATTACCAGACCTATGGCGCCGAGGGCTTGCTCGACAAATTGCCGGGCTGTAAAGGGGCTCATCCCAATCGGGTTGTGCCCGAGATTGAACAGGCCATCCTCGATTACTCCCCCACCAGACCAAATCATGGCCCGCTGCGGGTCGTGCAAGAGCTGGCTCTGCAAGGCATCAATGTCAGGGCGGGCGGTGCGTGGCGTGTGGCAACGGCACGACTTGCTCTCCAAACACGACCGTTTGTTGCGCCTTGAGAAAACTCACCGTGAGCAGACCATTGAGCTCAATGACGAACAAATTCGCCTGTTAGAACGCTTCAGCCCCGAGTTTCGCGAACGCCAGATTGAGGTTCACTACACCGGGGAACTGGTGGCGGTCGACACCTTCTTCGTCGGCGCGCTCAAGGGGGTTGGTAAGGTGTATCTGCAAACAGTGCTGGACTGCTACAGTCGCCACGCCTGGGGACGGCTCTACACCAGCAAGCTGCCGGTGACCTCGGTTCATGTGCTCAATGAAACGGTACTGCCGTTTTTCGAAGCCCACGAGGCTCGGGTCTATAGCATCCTGTCGGATAACGGGCGCGAGTTCTGTGGGCGCCCTGACCACCATCCCTACGAGCTGTTCCTGCAACTGGAGGGGATTGAGCACCGAACCACCAAGGTGCGCAGGTCGCAGAGCAACGGCTTTATCGAACGGCCACATCAAGGCAGGATGATGGAGGGTCAAACCCCCTACAACATGTTCAAGAAGGGTCTGAAATTGATACCGAAGGAAGTGCGCTCTAAAGTAGCGTAAACAAAACACCGGTTTGAGGCCGGAGTCAGGTGATAACTAGATCTGTACAAATTAACCGAGACCGGCAATTTGCCAACTATCACTAGAAATTACAATCCGGCGATTCACCAGAACTCCGTTACGCAATAGCAATGCAGCCAAAAAGAAAATGGCCGAGATATCATCTCGGCCATTCGTTGCTTGGTCAAAGACTCAAGCCAGGATATTACTCATGTGCAACTTATTAGAAGTTGTACTGCAGAGCAACAGTCCACTCGTCGTCTTGCTTGTCGATGCCCTGGATCTTGTACTCGGTGTAAGCTTTCAGCTTCGGAGTGAAGGCATACTGAACACCCAGCAGGGTCTCGTCAACCAGATCCTTGTAAGTAGAACCGGCAGCTTGAGCGTTAGCCTTGCCTTCTTTGAAGTTGTAGCCAGCCAGGAAGGTCCAAGCGTCTACGTTGTAAGAAGCAGCCAGCTCGTAACCACGGCCGTCATCTTTCATGCCCAGGCTCTTGTTCTTCACTTCGCCTTCAGTGTAAACACCAGCGAAGTAGAAACCATTGATGGCGTAGTGCGCGCCCACAGCCCACTCGTCTTTCTTACCAGTCTGACCATTAACTTTGTTTTGCAGGTCGGAGTAGGCATAACCGGCATTGAAGCCCAGACCGAAGTCAAAGTCATAACCAGCAGCTACGCCGTAAGCTTTCTTACGCTTAACGTCTTTACCCCAAATAGCGTCTTCTTTGATCTTCTGACCAACGTCAGTGATTTTGACCGCTACGTCATCGTTGGTTTGGTAGGAAACTTTACCTTTGAAACCACCGAAGGTGTTGGAGTAGATGATTTGACCTTCTTGACGACCGTCATAGAAGTTACCGGCATCGCCCCACTCGTTGAAAATATCGGTCGGCTCGAGTACGTCGTAGAAAGCAGTGTCGGTCTGACCGAAGATGATTTTACCGTACTGGGAACCATCAAAACCGGCATAGATGTGACGCGGATCGATGTCGCTGGTGTTGCTACCAGAGTTTTCAGCAGCTACTTGCCACTCGGTTTTAGCAATGGCAGACCAGGTGTTGTTCAGAGCTACTTTACCAGACCAGCCCAGACGGGTTGCACCAACCAGTTCTGCTGATTTGTCGTTAGCTTCGCCGTAGTAGTTAGCCTGTACACGGCCGTATACGTCGAAAGTGGTGCCGTCTTTGTCATAGATCACTGCGGCGTTAGCGGCGGATGCAAACAGAGCCGGAATAGCAATAGCCAGAATTGTCTTTTTCATAGTTTCCAATGCCTACTGTAATTAAACACTAAGTTGTTGTTATTCCCTGTGTTAGCGATGTTCTTTGCATCACTATGCCGCCGAGACTAGCACCGGATTTTTTGAACCGCAATGAAAAAACTTGGAACTTTTTACGGAAACCATAGTCATGGAGGCAAAAATGTGAGCCAAGTCTCACCTGACGGCAAGGCAAAAGGAAAACGTTTACAATGAATCCTGCTGATTATTTGGACTCAAATAGTCTATTTTGCATGCAAATAACGCTAACTACCTGATAAACAACCAAAGTGGTCTGATCAGCGTAAAACAGCCGTGATAATGGCAGTTGCCTCGACCTCACCAAGGGGTTGCGGGTATCCTTGTCCTTCGATTAACCCCTAACTGGCCTTCTCTTCATGCTCTCTACTCGCCTTAAAGCCACCATTCGTCAAACCTATCGCCAGATTTCGGATGGATTACCCGGTTTTGTGCCGCGCAAAGAGCAGAACTTTCTGGTGGCAGAGATAGCCAAAACCCTGACCGGCGAGTACGACAAGCAGCGCCGGATCCTGGTGGCCGAAGCGGGCACCGGTATCGGCAAATCCCTCTCCTATGCGCAGGGTGCCATCCCGGTGGCGCGGCTCACCCAGAAGAAGCTGGTGATCTCTACCGCCACCGTGGCCCTGCAAGAGCAGCTGATCCACAAAGACCTTCCTTTTTACCACCGCCACAGCGAGCTGCCGTTTCGCTTTATGCTGGTCAAGGGGCGTCAGCGCTACTGTTGCGAGCATCTGCTGGAGCAGGCAGCCAGTGGCGCCGAGATGGCCAACTTCGAGCTCGACTTTGGCAGTCTGAGCAAATCCAAACCATCTGACAGCGACAAAGATCGCTACCAGGCTCTGTGGCAGGCCTACACCAATGGCAAGTGGGACGGGGATCGGGACAACTGGCCGGAGCCCATTCCCGACACTTGCTGGGATCGCATCGCCGCCGACCGCCACACCTGCAACAAGGCGCTGAGCCATCACCAGCACTGCCCCTTTCATCGCGCCCGCAACGACATGGAGAGCGCCGATGTGCTGGTCGTCAACCATGCGCTGCTGCTCTCCGATCTCACCATGGGCGGAGGCATCATTCTGCCGCCCCCTGATGAGTGCATCTATGTGCTGGATGAGGCCCATCACCTGCCCACCATCGCCCGGGATCACGGCGCGGCGTCGGCCAGCGTCAAAGGCTCACGTCGCTGGCTGGAGAAGCTGGTACAAAGTGCAGGCAAGCTGGCGCGGACTCTTAATAAGGAGAGCCTGCTCGACCCCCAACTCAAACTGCAGGATGCGCTGGCCTCCATCCAGCCCGACCTGAAGGCGGTCGAGCAGTGGCTCAGCGCCAACGATCGGCTGTTTGGCAGTGAACCTCACTACCGCTTCGCCGAAGGGGTACTGCCGGATCCCCTGCCCATGCAGGCAGAGAACCTCAAGGAGTCGAGCAAGAAGGCTCTGCGGGCGCTGGATCGGATGCAAGGGGCCATAGGTGAAGCGCTGAAAGATGGCGAGATCCGCCGCAAGGAGGCCGAACCTCTGCTGGCAGAGAGCGGTTTTCATCTGCAACGGCTGGAGAGTTTCTGCGCCCTCTGGGAGATGCTGGGGCGCCATGTGCCGACCGGCAAAACCCCGCTCGCCCGCTGGATGGCCAAGAGCGATGACGGCGATATCTGGCTGCACGCCTCACCGATTGAGGTAGGCTATCTGCTGGAAGAGTGGCTCTGGTCGAAATGTCTGGGGGCCGTACTGGTCTCCGCGACCCTCACCGCCCTCTCTTCCTTTAGTTATTTTCGCCATCAGGTGGGGCTCAAGGAGCACGACGGTACCCGCTATCTGCGCCTGCGCTCCCCCTTTGACTATCAGAAAGCCGAGCTCTATCTGCCCAAGATGGAGCACGAACCCAACTCGCCGGCCTTTACCAACGAACTCATCAGCGTGCTGCCACGCATTTTGGCGGGCAAGGAGGCGAGTCTGGTGCTCTTCTCCTCCTACCGCCAGATGAATGAGGTGGCTGTTGGCTTGCGAGCCAAGGGACTGTCATTGCTGGTGCAGGGGGAAGCCTCCCGCAATGCCCTGCTCACCCTGCACAAACAAAAGTGCGATGGCGGTCAGGCCAGCATTCTGTTTGGTACCGGCAGCTTCTCGGAGGGGCTGGATCTGCCGGGTCACTACCTCACCAATCTGGTGATCACCAAGCTCCCCTTTGCGGTGCCCAACTCACCGGTCGAGGAGGCTACCGCCGAATGGGTGGAGCAGCGAGGGGGGAACCCGTTTCTGCAACTGACGGTGCCGGAGGCCTCCCGCAAACTGATCCAGGCCTGTGGTCGCCTCATTCGCAAAGAGGCCGATCGGGGGCGAGTCACCATTCTGGACCGCCGCCTGCTGACCAAACGTTATGGCAAGGGGTTGCTTGATGCCCTCCCCCCGTTCACACGTCGGATCGAATAAATATGTCAGCCTCTATTGATAAACAAACTGACAGCAGCGCAAACGTTGACCACCAGAAAGAGCCATTGCCGCAGTAGACCAAACCTGTAAAAATGAGCCCCTGTTTTCAGTGGGCAATCGCCTGACTGTTCAAGGAGATGAAATGAAACTGACTGTTCTGGTACCGGCGCTGGCTGGTCTGTTGTGGGCCGGTAGCGCCCTTGCTGATGCCCAATTGGAAGTGACCACCCCGTATGTCGTCCAGCTGATCGATGGTCAATCCATCAACCCCAAGCTGCTCGACAAAACCAGCACCTTCCCCCTCTCTGCCGGCAAACACCAGTTGGTCGTCGCCTTTGAAGGCAACTACTCCAGCCGTAACGAAATCAAGCTGGTCACCGCCGAGCCGCTGGTGCTGAACTTCACCGCCGCCGACAATCAGCAGCTGGTGCTGGACTACAAAAAGCCCCGCAACGAAGCCGAAGCCAAGCAGTTTGTCAAAGATCAAAAAGTGGCGCTGAAAGACAAGGTCAGTGGTCAGCAAGTGAGCAGCGAACAGTTCGTGATGCCGAAAGTAGAGGGCTTCCAGCTGACCCGTGACTATCAGCAAGAGCTGATCAACATGGGTAAAGCCTTCAACCAGCCTAAAGCAGTGGCCGTCTCTTCTGCTGCCGTGATGGCTGCCGCCAGCGCACCGGTTCAGGTTGCCCCCAGCAAGGCTCAAAGCAATCCGGAAGCGCTGACCCAGTTGCAAAACTGGTACAACAAGGCAGATGCGGAAACCCGCAAAGCCTTCCAGATCTGGGTTATCCAGCAGCAATAAGCCGGGCTGAGAGATTGACTGAAAGGGGAGCCAAGCTCCCCTTTTCCATATCTTGCGGTCTCACTCACGACGCGTCTTGATTTATGCGCTGCCACTTCCCTTTTATATAGGGAGTACATATATGGATTCATCTGCTGATTTCATATATAGAAAGCGCCACCTTGCCAGGGAGAATGGCACCATGTCGTTGCGCATTTTCTATCACCCCCTCTACTCCTCCCTGACGCTACCCGAGCGCCATCGCTTCCCGCTGGCCAAGTATCAAGGGCTGTTTGAACGCCTGCAGGTGCAGGGTTACCCCCTTGGCGAAGCGCCCTCCGCTACCCGGGAGCAAATCTGTCGCATTCACGATGCCGATTATGTCGCAGCGGCCCTGAGCGGCCAGCTGGAAGATCGCGCCATCCGCAAGATCGGTTTTCCCTGGTCACCCATGCTGATAGAGCGCACCTTGCGCTCGGTGGGTGCCACCGTTGCCGCCAGCCGCCATGCGCTTGAGCAGGGATGTGGCTTGCAGATCTCCGGCGGCTATCACCACGCCCATCGGGATCACGGCAGCGGTTTTTGCCTGTTCAACGATTTGGTGATTGCGGCGCAGGCTTGCCTCGACGAGGGGCACTGTGAACAGGTGCTGATCGTCGATCTCGATGTGCATCAGGGGGATGGCAGTGCGGCCCTGTGCGCCGGACGGCGCGATATCATCACCCTCTCCCTCCATGGGGAGCACAACTTTCCCCATCACAAAGCCACCTCTCACCTCGACTTTCCGCTGCCAAGCGGCATGACGGACGATGCCTATCTCACCACACTGCAACAGGCACTCTCACTGGCACTGCGGCTCTATTCGCCGGATCTCATCCTCTATCAGGCGGGCGTCGATGTGCATCATGCCGACGAGCTTGGTTATCTCTCCCTGAGCGATGAAGGGGTTCGCCTGCGCGATGCCATGGTATTTGACTGTGCAATCAAGCATGGGTTGCCTGTCGCCGCTCTGCCCGGTGGCGGCTATCGCCGCGACTGGCAACAGCTGATCCCGCTTCATATGTCGCTGTTTGAAATAGCGCGTCACCGTTTTGGCTGATGGCATGGCTTTATAGCGCGGACACCCCATCAGAAGTGGGCGGGCACTTCACCAGATAGAACAGAAGAGGCGACCCCTGGGGTCGCCTCTTCGTGTTTCGTCATCTGGGTCACACAAGCTCGCTCGTTGTCAGGCAAGCTCGGGACGCCTGAGGATGACTATTTCTGACGCTTGCGGGCGTACTTGCGACGGGCGCGGGCCTGACGCTCCTCTTCCCGCTCGGCCTTCTCTTTGGCTTTTTGCTCGGCTTCTGCGGCGGCTTCGACAATCTCGACGCTCACCATCTCCGGCGTCTCCAGCGAGATGCGGCCAAGCAAACCGGAGCGGAACTCGTTGATCAGGATCTCGGACGCCTTGTGTAAGTCGGCCAGCCCCCCTTTGCGCATAAACGCTCGCTGGCGGGCGATCATCTCCAGCAGCTCGATCTCGGTCTCGGGCAGCTCGTCAATCTGGTAGCGCGCCTTGATCCGCTCCGGATAGGCCTTGATGAAGTAGTCAGCGGCGAACATGGCGATATCGGCATAGTCGAACACAGTGTCTTTGATGGCCGCGGTGATGGCCAGACGATAACCGCAGGAGGGCGGGTTGAGCTTGGGCCAGAGGAAACCCGGGGTATCGGTCAGGATAACGTTGTTATCCAGCTTGATCCGCTGCTGGGACTTGGTCACCCCCGCCTCGTTGCCGGTACGGGCGATGATGCGCCCCGCCAGGGTATTGATCAGAGTGGACTTGCCCACGTTGGGGATCCCCATGATCATCGCCCGCACGCCGCGCAGCTCAAAGTTGCGCTCCGGCAGCATTTCGTGGCAGAGGGTCAGCAGTTGCTTGATCTTCTCCGGCTCTTGTTGCGTCAGCGGCAGCGCCTTGATCCCCTTCTCTTTTTCCATGTGCGCCACCCACAGATCGGTGATCGCCGGATCGGCCAGGTCCGCCTTGTTCAGCACCTTGATCACCGGGGTATCACCACGCAGCTCGGGCACCAGCGGGTTTTCGCTGGAGAAGGGGATGCGGGCATCGAGCATCTCGATGATCACATCGACCTGGGGCATGACCTCGGCAATCTCTTTGCGGGCCTTGTGCATGTGACCGGGGAACCAGTTGATGGACATATCCGTTACTCTCTGTGGGGGCTGCGGGCGCGCGCATGGAACAACAGGCGCGCTGCCGCGGGCATCGAACGAAGGGGGCGCATTTTACCTGCTGCGGGCCTCTTTTGACAGGTCATTCTAACCATCACCTCATCAAATCAGCAAACCGCCGAGGCGGAGCAACCTTGCCGGAAGCGACCGGGCCAACTGGCTCAATTGACAGATAACACATTGATATAGTGTAACATTTTCATCACTTTTTCACACAACCGTCACCGATAGTCAGTAAAAGTGTCATCTGCCCCCTCTAGGCTGCGCTCAGGTTTTACAAGGAGCGAACCCCAATGAGAAAAATGGCAGGACTTGCAGTGATGATCGGCGCCGCCCTGGCTGCCGGCTGCAAATCAGACAATGACACGGTGGCGACCAAGCCCGCAGCCCAACCCACCAACGTCATCTTCTTCCTCGGTGACGGCATGGGCCTCAACACCCTGACGGCGGCCCGCATCTACGGTGTCGGCGAAGAGGGTGATCTCACCATCGATACCCTGCCAGAGACGGCCTTTATCAAGACCTTCTCCCACGATGCCCAGGTCACTGACTCGGCCCCCTCCATGGCGGCCTACATGACCGGGGTCAAGAGCAACAACGGCGTCATCAGCATGGACGGCGACGCCACCTATGAGAGCGACTGCAGCAAGAGCGCCGGCAAGCCGGTGACAACCCTGCTGGAGCTGGCCAAAGCCGATGGCCGCGGTACCGGCGTGGTGACCAGTACCCGGGTGACCCACGCCACCCCGGCGGCAACCTATGCCCATATCTGCAACCGGGATCTGGAGGCGGATATCGCCGTGCAGCTGGTACCGGGCGGCAAAGGCTACAACAGCGCCCTCAAGGAGGGGCTGGATGTGGTGCTCGGTGGCGGCAGCAGCTTCTTCCTGCCCAAAGCCGACAAGGGCAAGCGGGAAGATGGCCGCAACCTCATCAGCGAAATGCAGGCCAAGGGCTACCAGTTTGCCAGCAATCTGGATGAGCTGAACAAGGCCGATACGGGCAAGCCGCTGCTGGGCCTGTTTGGTTCCAGCCACATGAAATATGACCTGGACCGTCCCGCCAGCGAGCCGTCACTGGCCCAGATGACCCTGGCCGCCATCAAGCAGCTCAAGGGCAAGGAGAAGGGTTACTTCCTGATGGTGGAAGGGGGTCGCATCGACCACGCCCTGCACGACACCAACGCCAAGCGGGCGCTGCAGGACACCATCGCCTTCGACAACGCCATCAAGGCCGCCATCGACGAGGTGAAAAAGAGCGACCCCGAGCTGAAAAACACCCTGATCGTGGTCACCGCCGACCACGACCATACGCTCGTGCTCAACGGCTATGCCAAGCGCACCGGCAAGACCACCGCCGACAATCCCGGCGTACTCGGGCTGGTCAAGAACTACGAGACTGGCGAGCCAAGCAAGGATAGCGAGGGCATGCCCTACACCATCATAGGTTTTGGCAACGGCTACAACCGGGTAGATGGCCCGCGCAGCAGCGTCGCCCCGCTCGACGACGCCACCGTCTCCGCCAATGACTACCACCAGGAAGTGGTGGTCAAGGTAGGCGAGATCGGCAACGAGACCCACGGCGGTACAGATGTCTTCCTCGGCGCCATCGGCAAGGGGGCTGACAGCTTCCATGGCTCACTCGATAACACCGCCGTGTTCGGCAAGATCAAGGCTGCGGCCAAGCTGTAAGGAGCACTTTCATGAGCAAACAGATGAACACATCCATCAAGCACACGCTGGTCTGCGCCGCCCTGTTCAGTGCGCTGGGCGCAACCTCCCAGGCACAGGCCGGTGATGCCAAAAACGTCATTCTCTTTATCGGTGATGGCATGGGCCCCACCGTGCTCACCGCCACCCGCCTGTTCAAGGTGGGGGAAGAGGGCAATCTGGAGATGATGAAACTGCCGCGCAGTGCCCGCATCAAGACCTTCTCCAACGATGCCCAGACCACCGACTCGGCCCCCTCCATGGCGGCCTACACCACCGGGGTCAAGATGAACAACGAGGTGATCGCCATGAGCAGCGACACCAAAGCCGTCGCCCCCGGCAAAGACGTCAATGGCAACAAAACCGTCAACAATTGCAGCAGCGATAACGGCAAGCCGGTGCCCACCATCCTGGAGCTGGCCAAGGCGGCAGGCAAATCGGTCGGGGCCGTCACAACTACCGAGCTGACCCACGCTACCCCGGCGGCTACCTACGCCCACATCTGCCATCGGGATGCCGCTTATGACATCGCCGCACAGGCCGTTCCTGGGGGCGCTGGCTATAACAGTGCCCTCAAGGATGGGGTCGATGTGCTGATGGGCGGTGGTGCCAACCACTGGACCCCCTACAGCGCCAACAACAAGGGCGGTCGCAATGACAACCGCGACCTGACCGCCGAGATGAAGGCGCAGGGATACAGCTATGTCACCACCCAAAGTGAACTGGCCAAGGTCACCAGTGGCAAGGTGCTCGGTCTGTTCAGCAGCAAATCCCACCTCGACTACGAGCTGGATCGGGTCGCCAAAGGGGCTGCCAATACCCAGCCGTCCCTCTCCGAAATGACCGCCAAGGCGATCGACCTGCTGAGCAAGAACAATCAGGGTTATTTCCTGATAGTAGAAGGCGGCCGGATCGATCATGCCTTGCACGGCACCAACGCCAAGCGCTCGCTCACCGACGCGGTGGCTCTGGATGAGGCGGTCAAGACGGCGCTGGGTAAAGTGGATCTCAACAATACCCTGATCGTGGTCACCGCCGACCATGACCACACCATGACCATTAACGGCTACTCCGCCAAGGGCAATCCGGTGCTGGATCTGGTGAAAAATGGCGACGGCTCGACCCAGAACGACGTGGATGGCAAGCCCTTCACCACCCTGGTGTTCGGTAACGGCCCCAATCGTGCGGCCGTGCGCCCGGTCCTCACCAGCGATCAGGTGATGGCCAATGACTACCTGCAGGAGACCGGCGTCAAACTGACATCGGAAACCCACGGCGGCGGCGATGTGATGCTGTTTGCCGATGGCGCCGGTAGCAACCGCTTCAAAGGCACTCTGGATAACACCAAGGTGTTTGGCAAACTGCGGGAGGCGCTCGGCCTGTAAGCAGCAGGGGCCCGGGTGCATCTGAGCAATCGACTCAGCGGCCCGGGCCCCGGCTCTTTCGAGCGACAGATGATGATGCGACTTTTGCTTTCGTTATGGCTGCTTGGCAGCACCCTCGCCTTTCCCCTGCATGCTGACGACACGCCCCCGGATCTCGCCGCCCGGATCAGCTATCACGACCGGAACACCGGCAGCGATGGCATCGCCAGAGAGAGTGTCTGGCAAGAGAAGTGGCTGCGCGTGGGCAATCAGGTGTGGAGCCAGCGGCTCATTCCCCTACCCCTTGCCCGCGCCTATCACGCCACTCACGACGCCACCCCCGGCCACAAGCACTTTACCCACCAGATGGCAGCCCGCTGGGTCAGCCGCAGTGATGAGGGTGAAATTCAGCTGCGCTATGCCGACAGCTGGCACAACCAGCTGGTTGAGGTGCCGGTGGAAGAGTATGGCCAGGTGGCCTTCAAGCCCGACTGGCCGCGGATCCGCCATCTCGTCAACCCGGCGCTGCTCGAGGGAATGACCCCGCTGGATGAGGCCGCCCCCGAGCAGGCCCGCTGGTATGAAAAGCGCGAAGGGCAGCAACGAACCCGCATTCTCTGGTCGAGTCAGTGGCAGATCCCGCTGGTGGTCGAATCGGCCAGTCTCGACGGCTATCGCAGCTACCGGATGGAGGTGACCCTGCGCAAGCTGCCTGCTCAGCTCCCCTGGCAGCAACTCGCTGATTACGAAGTGCGCGATCTGCGGGATTTCTTCGACTGAGATCCCAACCTCTCAGCGGGCACAACGACAACGCAGGCAGGAATGTTACACTCTGCATATTCGACTCTGGCTCACGACCTTGATGCGCGCTCACTGCCTGCCCTTTTTTGCCCTGCTGTTATTGCTGGTACACACCGGTGCCCAGGCTATTGTGCTGGTGGCGGCCGAGTTGCCCCCCTATGTCATTCGCTCCTCTCACGGCAAACCAAGCGGTGTCGCCATCGAGATCATGGAAGAGGCCGCCCGACGCCTTAAAGAACCGCTCACCATCGAGTTGATGCCGCTGGCCCGAGCCCTCACTCAGGCTATCCACCGCAAGGATGTGCTGCTGATCCCGCCGGTACGCAGCACTCAACGGGAACACCTCTACTACTGGGTAACCCCCATACTCGATGACGATTTTGTCATCGTCAGCGATCGCCGCTTTCATCCTGCCCCCCTCAAAGTGACAGATCTCCCACCACTGCAGATCGGCACCCTGCGCTACTCCTTCGGTCAGCATCTGCTCAGACAGCGACTTAAGCTTGAAAGTGATACCGTGGCCACCGAGAAGCTCAATGCCCAGAAATTGCATCGGGGCCGTATCGATGCCTGGGTGGCCGCCTGGAACGCCATCCTCTACAACCAGCGACTTGGTGATTTGCCAACCGACCTGCTGGTACGCGGAGAAACTCTGATGCGTACCCAGTTTTATGTCGCCGCCAGCAAGGAGTTCCCCTTCACCGAGGGACGTCGCTGGCAAGCCGTAATCGACGAGATGCGCCATGATGGCACACTGGCGCGGATCATCCGTCAGTACAACTATCAGGCTCCTGAGTAGTCACTCAATCACGGTTGCCAAGGCCGGCCAGAATGGTTATGGTAGCCCCATGAAAATACTCGCTATTTCCTCGCATTTGCTCACACCCTGCTGAGCCCCCGCCTCGCTCCTTCGGCCGCGAGTCGCTTGGGGGCATGGCATTTTCAATCGATTGAACCTGTTGAATCCATTTTTGTAACACCCTGTGTGATGGCCAACCTGCACCCGCCGGTATGGGCCTATCCGCTATTGATAAGGAATATCTTATGAAACAACCACATCTGGTTATCTCCAGCCTTGATCTGGATCGTATCGAACAACTGCTCGGCAACCACCCGCAGCATCTGGCCCTGCAAGAGGAGCTGGACCGCGCCGAGATCCGCGAACCGGCCGACATGCCGCCGGACGTGGTCACCATGAACAGCAAGGTACGCTTCAAGATGCAGAGCAGCGGCAACGAGTTCTGCCTGACCCTGGTCTACCCGCGCGATGCCAAGGGCGACGAGAGCAACATCTCGGTACTGGCGCCGGTGGGCAGCGCCCTGCTCGGTCTGAAAGTGGGCGACAGCATCGCCTGGCCGGGCCCGGCCGGTCGCACCATCGAGGTCGAAATTCTGGAAGTGGTTTATCAGCCGGAGCGCGCCGGCGAGCTGCACCGCTGAGTCCCACGGGCTGGTCATCCCCCTGTTGATCAGCCCGCTTGCTCGCACTTGCCAGCTGATCCCGATCAAGCTTTGCGCACCTTGCCCCCCGGTTTTTAGCCCCTTTTCCTGCTACTGCTTGAGCCTGACTCGGGGGGCAGGTATCTTGTTGGCCGCGTCATGGTCATGACGCACCGAATTTCAGGCTGACATCATGATAAAAATTGCCCTCATCGACGATCACCAGATCGTCCGATCCGGTTTTGCCCAACTGCTCAATCTGGAGCCCGACCTCCAGGTGGTCGCCGAATTCGGCTCCGCCAGCGATGCCCTTGCCGGTCTGCCCGGCAGCGGGGCGCGAGTCTGTGTCTGCGACATCTCGATGCCCGACCAATCGGGGCTGGATCTGCTCAAGCAGCTCCCCTCCGGTCTGGCGGTGGTGATGCTCTCGGTGCATGACAGCCCCGCCCTCATCGAGCAGGCCTTGCAAACCGGCGCCAAGGGGTTTCTCTCCAAGCGCTGCAGTCCGGACGAGCTGATCGCCGCCGTACGCACCGCCGCCCAGGGGGGGTGTTATCTTACGCCGGACATCGCCCAGAAACTGGCCAGCAGCAGCCGGGATCCCCTCACCAATCGGGAGCGGGAGATTGCCCAGTTGCTGGCACAGGGGCTGGAGGTGAAGGCCATCGCCGAGCAGCTCGGCCTCTCCCCCAAGACGGTACACGTCCATCGCGCCAACCTGATGGACAAGCTCAAGGTCAGCAACAACGTCGAGCTGGCCCACCGCATGCTGGATAGCTGGTGATCTCCCGTTTTGCCAGCTATGTCGCCATCGCGCTGGCGGCCTGTTTCATCTTTGCCGCCGGCTGGTTTTGCCTCTGGAGCATCAGCCTGCATCTGGCGGGCGGCCCGGCGCTGGCGGTGCTGCTCTTCCCCTTCGGCCTGCGCCTCGGCTTGCTGCTGCAAAGTCCCGGCCACTACTGGCCGCCGCTGTTGCTGTGCGAAGGGCTACTGCTCTACTGGCTCAATCTGGAAGTGGGGCTGACCCACTGGCCTTGGCTAGTCGCGGGCAGTCTGTTGACCCTGCTACCGCTGCTGATTGCCCGTCGCCAGCAGGTGCGCAATGACTGGCAGCAACTGTTGCTGCTGCTCGCCACCGTCACGGCGGCGGCGCTGCTGCAAGCCCTGCTCTGGCATCTGGCCGGGGAAGATGGCCTCTCGGCCCTGCTGCTCAGCCTGACCGGCGGGCTGACGCTGACCTCCACCTGCATGCTGATCTGGCACTACCTCACCCGCGCCACCTGGGTACCGCTCGGCCCTGCGCTGGTGGATCAGCCGGTAGAGTGGCGCTTTCGCCATCTGGTCTGGTATCTGTTGCTGTTCGTATTGAGCCTCTGGCTGCAACTGGGATTGCCCAACTCGCTGGTGCGCTTCACCCCGTTTTGTCTGGCCATCCCCATCATCGCCATGGCGTGGCGCTACGGCTGGCAGGGAGCGCTGCTCGCCACCCTGATGAACACCATCGCCCTGCTGGCCAGTCAGGCCTGGCACGATCACCCGCTCGATCTGTTGCTCTCCCTGCTGGCCCAGAGCCTTACCGGCCTGCTGCTCGGCGCCGGGATCCAGCGCCAGCGCGAACTCAATCAGGCGCTGACGCGCCAGCTCGCCCATAATCGTCAGCTCACCGAACGGCTGCTGGAGACCGAGGAGAGCATCCGCAAGGAGGTGGCGCGCGAGCTGCACGACGACATCGGCCAAACCATCACAGCCATTCGTACCCAGGCCGGGATCGTGCGCCGCCTCGCCCCCGACAACGCCGGGGTGGGCCAGAGCAGCGCCCTGATCGACACACTGTCGCTCGGGATCTACGACGCGGTGCGCGGTCTGCTCGGGCGGCTGCGCCCGCGCCAGCTCGACGACATGACTCTGGAACAGGCGGTACGGGCACTGCTGCGGGAGCTGGAGCTGGAACGTCACGGCATCGTCACCCGTCTGGAATGGCAACTGGCAGATGGCGATCTCTCCGATGCCCAGCGGGTCACCCTGTTTCGGGTCTGTCAGGAGGGGCTCAACAACGTGGTCAAACATGCCAACGCCCACTCGGTCACCATTCGCGCCCGAACCAGCGGCGAGCAGTTGCAACTGGTACTGGAAGATGATGGCCGCGGTCTGCCGGAAAGCCGCCCGCAGCAGGGCTATGGCCTGCTCGGCATTCGCGAGCGGGTACAGGCGCTCGGGGGCAGTCTGCAACTCTCCTGCATCCACGGCACCCAGCTGACGGTCAACCTGCCCAGTCGCAGACGGGAGGAGAGTCATGGCTAATCACCACCAGAGGGCCTGCCTGTGCTGAGTTTTATGAGAAGCGCGCCGCCCAGGCCCCTTATCCGGGATCAGGCCGAGATCGACACCACCTATCGCCACTGGCGGCTGCACCTGCTGCTGACCATGTATCTGGGCTACGCGGTCTTCTACTTCACCCGCAAGAGTTTCAACTTCGCCATGCCTGACATGCTGGCGAGCGGCATGCTGGACAAGTCCGATATCGGCATGCTCTGGACCCTGTTCTACATCACCTACGGCTGCTCCAAGTTCTTCTCCGGCATCATCAGTGACCGCGCCAACCCGCGCTACTTTATGGGTGTCGGGCTGATGGCCACCGGCGTTATCAACATACTGTTCGGCCTCTCGTCGGCACTCTGGATGTTTGCCGCCCTCTGGGTCGCCAACGCCTTCTTCCAGGGCTGGGGCTGGCCCCCCTGCTCCAAGCTGCTTACCAGCTGGTATTCGCGCACCGAGCGCGGGGTCTGGTGGTCGGCCTGGAACACCGCCCACAACGTCGGCGGCGCGCTCATCCCTCTTATCGTCAGCACCATCGCCCTGCAACATGGCTGGCGCTACGGCATGATAGTGCCCGGCCTTATCGCCATCATCGCGGGATTGTTCCTTTGCTGGCGGCTGCGGGATACCCCGAGTGCCATGGGATTGCCAACGGTGGGCGAGTGGCGCAAGGACGCCATGGAGCTGGCCCAGCAGACCCAGGATGCGGGGCTCTCCCATCGCCAGATCCTGCGCAAATATGTGCTGGGCAACCCCTATATCTGGCTGCTCGCCTGCTGTTACGTGCTGGTCTATGTGGTGCGCACCGCCATCAATGACTGGGGCAATCTCTATATGACCGAGCAGCGCGGCTTCAATCTGATGAGCGCCAACTCGGCCATCTCCATGTTCGAGGTGGGGGGCTTTATCGGTGCGCTGGTGGCGGGCTGGGGATCGGACAAGCTGTTCAACGGCAACCGTGGCCCGATGAACCTCATCTTTGCGGTGGGGATCCTGCTGGCGGTGGGCTCGCTCTGGCTGATGCCCTTCTTCAGCTACGTGATGCAGGCGGCCTGCTTCTTCACTATCGGCTTTTTCGTGTTTGGCCCCCAGATGCTGATCGGCATGGCGGCGGCGGAGTGCTCCCACAAAAATTCGGCGGGGGCGGCCACCGGCTTTGTCGGTCTCTTTGCCTACATGGGGGCGGCGCTGTCAGGCTATCCGCTGGCCAAGGTGATGGAGATCTGGCACTGGAACGGCTTCTTCGTGGTGATCTCGGTGGCGGCGGGCATCTCGGCCCTGCTGCTGCTCCCCTTTCTCAAGGCGCAGGCACCGAGAACCCCTCAAACGAATGCAGAGTAGCGGGTGGCAGCTGACAAGCTATATCCGGCAAACAGAAACAAACAGGGCGCGGATCACCGCACCCTGATTTTATTCCTGAACCTATTCCTGCATCAGGCAGCCTGACAGACCCGGTTCTTTCCTTCCCGCTTGGCCCGATAGAGAGCGTCATCCGCACGGCTGAACAGGCTGTCAAAGTGCCACTCCCCCTGCCAGTGAGCAATACCCATGCTGACGGTGATATGGATCCCCTCGACCTCGCTGGCCGCAAGCTGAACCCGCAGTGACTGACAACGGGCAATCGCCTCCTCTGCGGTGGCATGGCGAAACAACAGCACAAACTCCTCGCCCCCAAAGCGACTGGCCAATACTCCCTCCAGCTCGCGCAGTGCCAACCCGACCCGCTCCAGCACCCGATCCCCCACCTCATGGCCATGCCGATCGTTGATCTGCTTGAAGTCATCCAGATCGAGCACCGCCAGCGCCCCCTGCTGTGCAGGGCGTCCCCGGGCCAGACGCTCCATAAAACCACGGCGATTGAACAAGCCGGTCAACGGATCATGACTGGCCTGATAGCGCAGTTCCAGCGCCCGGTGCTGGTTGCAGAGCAGCAGCACCCCGAAGGTGAGCATGGAGCTACCCACCAGCATGGAAACATAGGGCAACACGTTGAACAGCTGACGCTGGAACGGGCTTTCGATCACCTCGCCCCACACGGTAAACATCCGCATCAGGGTCATGGCGATCAGCACCAGATTGAGGCCAATCAGCACCCAGACCGCCACCTGATAATCGGGTCGACCGTGACGCCAGAGCTGCCAGATGATGAGCGTACTGAGCATGAGGAAGGTGGCGCTGCTGATCATCACCCGTACCGCAATCCGGCCATCGATGGCGACCGACCAGGTCATGACGGCGGCAAACAGCAGGATGAATCCCCAGCAGACAGGCCAGCCCGGCGATTGCCGGAAGAAACAGCGTTGGGCGACCAGCAATAACGACACATGAAAAATCAGGAAGACATTGCCCACCCAGGAGCCATAGGGGGTGGGTGTCAGCAGCAGACTGGCAAATCCCGCCTGACCCAGCATGGCAAACAGACTGGACCACCACCAGACCCCGACGCCGGGAATATCGTTGTGGGTAACGCGAATGATGGTGAGAGTGAGGAAACCGAGACAATAGCCACACAAGGCCATGATCATCAAGGTAAAAATATCCAGCTTAAGCAGTAGTGAGGCGTCCATACCAAAGCCATGCAGAGAGGGTAACTGAGTATATGAGAAGCGTTTGCCAAGACCCAGTGCGACTTGATGGTTTTCACAATAAAGCCCGTTCGTTTGCTGACAAACAGAGCAATGCGTGTGATATCCCACCAATGCGTATTCGTATCAGCCCCACAAAAAGCCTCTTACGGAGCCCAATAACTCAATGAGAGTCGCAAGCGGCACCCAGGCTTTGTAACAAAATGTCTTGGGGATAATTTGGGCTTGAACCCACTCAATTAGATAGATATGTTGTTTTCGTGTGATTTTATGAATGAAGCCATGAGCAATAAATGTCTCTAACCTGTTGAGTCTTCTGACACAATCGGTTTTTGGTACATTTTTCACTCAACCACTATTCATAGCATCTCATATGGGGCTTTTGTCCCGCTCAAGACATTCATCCTGTCTTGCCTGTTGCCGGATGCAGCAGTCTCTTGTGCCACGGAGTCGCACGGGATCAGGTTCAAGGCCGAACACACCACCGACAGAGACGTCACTTATGATCAAAAAACTGATTCTTTCTACCCTGCTGTTTTGCGGGATCGCCACGGCGGCCCCGACCCCTGCCCCCACCTCCACCCTGGATGCCGTGCTCGAACGCGGCGTGCTGCGAGTCGGCTTCGACGCCGGCTATCAACCCTTCGAGATGACCAACAAGCAGGGCCAATACATCGGCTTTGATGTGGATCTCGCCAAGATGGTCGCCAAAGAGATGGGCGTGAAGGTCGAGTTCGTCAACACCGCCTGGGATGGCATCATTCCGGCGCTGCTGACCAACAAGTTCGACGTCATCATGGGCGGCATGACCGTCACTCCCCAGCGCAACCTGCGAGTCAACTTCGCCGATCCTTACATCGTGGTCGGTCAGACCATCGTCCTGCGCAAAGAGAAGGCGGGCGAAATCAAATCCTTCACCGACCTCAACGACCCGAAATACAAGATCGCGGTCAAGCTCGGCACCACCGGCGAGCAGGCAGTCAAGCGCCTGATCCCCAAAGCTACCCTGCTGCAGTTTGAAACCCAGGATGACGCCAAGCTGGAAGTGATCAACGGCAAGGTCGATGCGTTCGTCTATGACCTGCCCTACAACGCTATTTTCGCCTCCCAGAATCAGGGCGCCGTGGTGCACCTCGACAAGCCGTTCACCTTCGAACCGCTGGCCTGGGCCATCCGCAAAGGGGATCAGGACACCCTCAACTGGTTTAACAACTACCTGCGCCAGATCAAGGGCGATGGCAGCTACGACCGTCTCTACAAGAAATGGTTCGAATCCAACGCCTGGCTGAACCAGCTCAAATAACCTCCGGGGGGCGGCACATGCCGCCCCTGCACCACGCAGCTCCCCACACAATAACGAGAAGAGGTTGTGACTGTGCACACACCCAAACCGACAAGACAGATGGAAAAACAGCCCAATCAGCTACTCTGGCATGGGGTTTTCCTGCTGATGCTGCTGGTTGCCGTATTCGGCATCTATAAGGCTGTCCAGTCAGTGGATTACACCTGGCGCTGGGAACGCATTCCCCAATACATCGCCTATCAGGCGGAGCAGAAGAATGTCGCCGAATTTGACGGCACCGTGATGGCAGGTACCAGCGAGGCCGAGAAGGGCAAGCTGTTCCTGCAAGACGATCTCGACCCCAATGTGCGGCAAACCATCGCCAGCACCGGCATACAAGTCGCCGAAGGGGATACCGTTTTTCGTGGCGATACCCTCGACACCCAACTGAGCTGGACCGCAGGCCCCATCGCCTGGGGCGTCTGGGTCACCGTCAAGCTCTCGCTGGTAGCAGGCATCTTCGCCATCCTGCTCGGCACCCTGGCCGGGCTGGCGCGTCTTTCCCCCAATCCGGCCCTGCGCAATCTGGCGGTCACCTATGTGGAGCTGATCCGCGGCACGCCGCTGCTAGTGCAGATCTTCATCGTCTACTTCTTTATCGGCACCGTGCTGAACCTCGACCGCTTCACCGCCGGGGTCGCCGCGCTGGCCGTCTTTACCGGGGCCTATGTGGCGGAGATCGTCCGCGCCGGTATCAGCTCCATCCACAAGGGGCAGATGGAGGCGGGCCGCAGCCTGGGTATGACCTCCGCCCAGACCATGCGCTACGTCATCCTGCCGCAAGCGTTCAAGCGGGTGCTGCCACCGCTGGCGGGCCAGTTCATCAACCTGATCAAGGACTCCTCGCTGGTCTCGGTTATCTCCATCACCGATCTGACCAAGGCGGGGCGCGAGGTGGTGAGCTCCACCTTCAGCCCGTTCGAGGTATGGTTCACCGTGGCCCTGCTCTATCTGGTGCTCACCGGCACCCTCTCTTTCCTGGTACGCCGTCTCGAGGTGAAATATGCACGTAGCAACTGATCCCATCATCAAGGTGCCACAGGTGTCGAGAAGTGCAGCCATCACCGACACCCCCTTCGCCTTCCCGGTTCGTTTTCTGGAGGTGAAATATGCGCGCAGCAACTGATCCCATCATCAAAGCGACCGGCGTAGAGAAGTTCTACGGCAGCGAAGTGCACGCCTTGAAAAAGGTCAGCACCCAGGTCGCCGAAGGGGAAGTGGTGGTGATCGTCGGCCCCAGCGGCTCGGGCAAATCCACCTTCCTGCGCACCCTCAACCAGCTGGAGACCATCAACGACGGCAATATCGTGGTCGACGGTATCTGCCTGACCGAGCCGGGCGATGTCAACAAGCTGCGGGAAGAGGTGGGCATGGTGTTCCAGTCCTTCAACCTCTTTCCCCACCTGACGGTGCTGGATAATATCTGCCTCGCTCCGCAGAAGGTGCGTGGCCTGTCGCGCCGTGAGGCCGAAGACAGAGCCAAGGCGCTGCTGCTGAAAGTGGGGCTGTCGGTGAAAGCGGCCAGCTATCCCTCCCAGCTCTCCGGCGGTCAGCAACAGCGGGTGGCCATTGCCCGGGCACTCGCCATGCAGCCGCGCATCATGCTGTTTGACGAGCCCACCAGTGCGCTGGACCCCGAGATGGTGGGGGAAGTGCTGGATGTGATGAAGGGACTCGCCCGCGAAGGGATGACCATGGTGGTGGTGACCCACGAGATGGGCTTTGCCCGCGAGGTAGCGGATCGGGTGCTCTTTATGGAGAGTGGCGAACTGCTGGTAGATGAAAAACCGGCCGACTTCTTCGACAATCCCCCCTCCCCGCGTCTGCGCCAGTTCCTGAGTCAGGTGCTGTAGCCAACACGCTCTGCTGGATAAACGAAGAGGGACCGCAAGGTCCCTCTTCTTGTGTGTCACGCTGAGCAGACTCAACCCAGCTGAACCCGAGTGCCCATCTCATCGGCTCAGCGCGGGGACTTTCCCAGATAGCGCTCCACGATCACTTTCACCCCGTCACGTTTTTTGAGCTGATAGAGCTCCTTGTCAAACTGGTCGATAAAGGCCTGTTTGTAGGGGTACTCCCCCTTGCGGCTGTAGCCGAGAAACCCCTGCTCCTTGCTGAGCACCGGCCCCTGTTTGAGCAGGGACATATCGGCCACCGCCAGCTGATCGGCCTTTATCATGTTGAGCAACTCATAGAGCAGGGAGAGGCGATCATTGATGGTGCAATCGACCCGGCCGCGGACAATCTTGAGCAGGTTCTCCCGATTGCTTTTCACCTCCTCCACGTCGATCTGCTTCTCTTTTACCGCCTGCCAGAAGGCATCGCCGCCGACGGCAAAACCGGCGTTCATGCCAAAGCGCAAACCGTGATAGTCGAGCGGAAACCTGGCCTGCGGGGTATTGGCCGCCACACTGGCGCCGCACATCACCACCAGCTCTTCATCCAGCATCGGCTGGGAGTAGGGCCACATGTAAGGGCGGGTGTCGGGCATGTAGTAGGGTGGAAAAATGGCGAAGGCGGTCCCCTGTTCCACCATGCTCAGACCGCGCCGCCACGGCATGGGCTTGAGCACCACCTCATAGTCAGGCATGGCAGAGGTCACCTCGCGGATGATGTCTGCATAGATCCCCCTGACCTCCTCCCCCTCCTGCCAGGAGTAGGGGGGATAGGCGGCATCCGCCAGGATCTCGACCCGGGTCTTGGCGTGCGCCATCATGCACAACCCCAGCAACAAGCAACACCAGACGCGCATAAGCCAGCACCTCCTGAAAAAGCCCGCATCAAGCATAGCCATCCGCCGCGCCTTCCTCTGCTGCCGCGCCATATTTCATGCCATCTCTTCGTTGGCAGAAAAATGTTAATGAAATATTAAAGCCATCCTTTATGCTGGAGAGCAATTGCTCTGAATGGATGGCCGCATATGGATGTGCAACTGCTTTTGCTCTACCTCTCCCCGGTTTTTCTGGCCTTTATCGGCTGGGAGATGCTCTACCTGCGCAAACATGGCGCCGCCTTTCCCACCGCCACCTACCAGTGGCGGGATCTGTTCGCCAACGCAGCCCTGGCCCTGATGCACCAAGGGGGCGATGCGCTGGCGGCCATCGCCATTGCTTATCTGTATGACACCCTCTGGGGCTGGCGACTGTTCGATATCGAGCTCACCTTCTGGAGTGTGCTACTGCTGTTCCTGTTGCAGGATCTCTGTTACTGGCTGTTCCACTTCACCAGCCACCATGTGCGCTGGCTGTGGGCCTCCCATGTGGTGCATCACAGCTCGGAGCGGCTCAATCTCTCCACCGCCTTTCGCCAGAGCCTGATGTACCCGATCTCCGGCATGTGGCTGTTCTGGATCCCGATGATTGTCATCGGCTTCCCGCCCGAGGCGGTGGTCGCCACCGTGATGCTGAGTCTGGGCTTCCAGTTTTTCGTCCACACCCAGGTGGTGGACAAGCTCGGCTGGCTTGAGTGGATCTTCAACACCCCCTCCCACCACAGGGTGCATCACGCCAGCAACGCCAAGTACATAGACCGCAACTTTGCCGGCGTGCTGATCATCTGGGATCGGCTGTTCGGCACCTTTGTGGAAGAAGACCCGGCCGAGCCATGTCGCTTTGGCATCACCAAGCCTATCCACAGCTTCAACCCCCTCACTCTCACCTTCCACGAGTGGCGCGACATGCTGCGTGACGCCCGTGGCCTACCCTGGCGACAAAAGCTCGCAGTGCTGTTTGGCAAACCGGCCGGACCTGCCAGCCGCTAAGCCTTCTCCCCAGGTCACAACTCCCGGATAGCAAGCCCCTGATAACCAGTCCCTGATAACAAGAGAGCGCCACGGCGGCGCTCTCTTTTATGGTCAGTCATATCTTCGATATCAGAGATGGGCAAACGACCAGACGGCGGGGATAAGGCTCAGCAAGGTCACTCCGGCCAACAGCCGCTCGCGACCACTCAGGCAAAGATCTGCGCCCAGCTGACGACGGCTGTAGAGAAACAGCAGCAGACCCGGACCGTAGAGCAGCAAGGAGAGCAGCAGATACTCCACCCCGGCGGCATGGAGCAGCCAGAAGCCGTAACCGCTCGACACCAGCGCCACCGCCCGTATCAGACCGCGGCCATGCCCGCCCTCACCCTTCTTGCTGAACGAGAGCTTGAGCAAGAACAGCCCGATCAGCAGGTAGGGCACCAAAATCATCGAGGTAGAGATAAGCAGCAGGCTGGTGTAGCCCTTGCCGAGCAGCCACACCAGCAGCAGGCAAGTCTGCACCGTCAGGCTGGTGAGCCAGAGCGATGCGATAGGCGTCCCATTGCGGTTCTGGCGCCGGAAGATGGCGGGAAACGCGCCGTGGCGGGCTGCGCTGAAGGGCACCTCCGCCGAGAAGAGGGTCCAGCTCACGTAGGAGGCGAGCACAGAGACGATAAGGCCGACGCTGATGAGCAGCTTGCCCCAGGAGCCGGTCATCTGGGCCATCAACCCTGCCATGGAGGGGTTGGGCAGCGCTGCGAGCTCGGGCCGACTCAATATTCCGAGCGCCAGCACCGAGATAAGCACATAGAGCAGCAGCGCCAATAGCACCCCAAGCACGGTGGCCGTGCCCACATCCCGCCGGTTTCGGGCGCGGGCCGACAGCACCGCTGCCCCCTCGATACCGGTGAAGACCCAGAGGGTGATGAGCATGGTGTTGCGCACCTGCTCGGAAACCGGCACCGCCAGGCTACTGCCCTGCTGATCCGCCGCGAAGGTGACCGGATCGAACCAGTAACAGGCAAACAGGATAAACAACAGCAGCGGCAGGCTCTTGGCCAGAGTCGCCACCAGATTGAACAGCGCCGCCTGCTGCACGCCACGGGCCACCAGCAGGTGCACCGCCCAGAGGATGCAAGACTCGCCGATGAAGGCCGCCAGGGTATTGCCGTCACCAAACCAGACCTGCTCCGGCGTATCGACAAAGCTGCCCAGCGCCGCAAAGGCGATGACCAGATAACCCACCACGCCGATGGTGGCGCAGAGCCAGTAGCCCCAGGCGGAGAAGAAGCCCACCAGATCGCCAAAACCGGCGCGGGCGTAGCTGTAGATGCCGCCGTCGAGATCCGGCCTGAGTCGCGACAGATAGAGAAAACTCATGGCGAGCGCCAGGATGCCCACCCCCGTCACGCCCCAGCCGATCAGCACGGCGCGGGCGCCTGCCACCTCGGCCATGTTCTGGGGCAGGCTGAAGATCCCCGCCCCCACCATGGAGCTGAACACCAGCGCGGTGAGGGACCAGAGCCCAATCTTGCTCTCTTTCATGGAAGCTCCTTAGCGCAACCGGCTGCTCAGCGCCTGAATATGCTCGGGGCCGATGCCGCAGCAACCGCCGATCAAGTTCGCACCGGCCGCGCGCCAGCGCTCTGCCCAGCCAAGGTAATCCAGCGGCCCCAGATCGGCGCGGATCTCGTCCAACCCATCATTGGCGGTGGCCTCTTTGGGTTGCGGCGGGAAGGCGTTGGCATAGGCGCCGAGGCGAATATCGGTGCGGCCCTGCTCTTGCAAAGCGTCACCGGCCACTTTGAGCGCCCCCTCGATCACCTCGGGCTGACAGCAGTTGAACAGGATGGCATCGACCCCGGCCGCTACTAACGTGGTCACCGCATCGGCCACCCGCTCGCCGGAGCGCAGTCGCGGCTCGTTGCCCGGCGCCTCATCTTCCAGCGTGAAGGAGACCCAGAACGGCTTGCCATCGTCAGGCAACAGCGCTTTCAGGGCCAGTGGCTCGGCAATCAGGCTCATGGTCTCGGCCAACCAGATATCCACATAAGGGGATAGCGCCCGGATAAGCGGTGTCGCCAGCTCGCTCACCCGGTCCGCCTTGAACAGGTCGGCACGGTAGGAGCCAAAGAGCGGCGGCAGAGAACCCGCTACCTGCACGGCACCCTTCTGCTCGTCAGCCACCTCGCAGGCCAGTTGCCCAGCCAGCGCTGCCAGCCCCTCCCCTTCGGCAAAGAAACGCTCATCGCCGATATGAAACGGCACCAGCGCATAGCTATTGGTAGTAATGACCCTGGCACCGCTCGCCACATAGGCCTGATGCACGTCACGCACCGTCTCTGGCGCCTCCATCAAGGCCAGCGCCGACCATTCGGGCTGACGAAACGGTGCCCCCCGCCTTGCCAACTCGCGCCCCATGCCCCCATCCAGCACCCACAATTCCCTGGTTTCCATCTGTCGAGTCTCTTTGTTATATGCGTTGTTTATTTGCGTATTTATCTGTTTGTTTTGTTGATCTGCGGCTTCACATCGAATCGCTGCAGATCGTCCAGCTTCATCTTGGGAAGCCCTTTTATTATGCGGCCATAAAAACATATGGATGTTTAGATGGCCAAAACAAGATAAAGCAAAGCGCCACGGGCGGCAATCAGTATCAGCAGAAATCAGCGTGCAAACGGCGAGGCAAACGCAGAAATGCAAGAGGCCACCCTAAGGTGGCCTCATCACAATCTTGATCCGCTGGTAACTTAACGCCCGGCCAGCACTCGCTTAATCTGTTTGACCCAGTCGGAGACCCGACCCTGCTGCGGCAAACCGCGCCAGACCTGCTCCCACTGGGCAGGGCTGAGCGGACGACCGAGGCGACGCTGTACACCCGCATAGAGGTAGTCATGGGCCGTGGTGGCCGCATGCTCGGAAGTGAGGAATTTGGAGACCGGATCGGTCAACCGCACATCCCGCATGCCGAGCAGCGGATAGTCGTTGTGCACCGCCGCCAGCATGGTCTCGCGCATGGCGGACTCGATGTAACCACGGGCAAACAAGGCGGTCACCGACTCCAGCGACCCCTGATCCGGGCCATGATACTGCTCATCAAAGACCGGGCTCGGCTCTGCCATGCCGCTTTGTACCACCGCATCGGGATCCGGCTGCGGCACGACCACGGCAGGCTTGGGGGTTACCGGCTTGGCTGCCACTGTGGCTTTGCGCGGCGCGCTCTGACTACAGGCACCCAGTGCCAGGGCGAGCGCGACACAGGCCAGCGCACGGGAATGAGACTGCATCTTCATGACTCTTATGTCGCTCCTTTTACGATTCCTGAGCTGGCTTCTCGGCCACAGCCGGTTCGACCCGGGTAACCAGCAGCTGATCAATCTTGTAACTGTCGATATCCACCACTTCGAACTTGTAACCGGCGTATTTGACCGAGTCAGTGCGCTTGGGGATCTTGCGCAGCATATACATGATAAAGCCGGCGATGGTCTCGTAGTTCTGGTTCTCGGGGAACTCTTCGATATCGAAGGCGCGCATCACGTCGGAGATGGGGGTGACCCCGTCCACCAGCCAGGAGTTCTCGTCGCGCTGGACGATCTGCTCTTCCACCACGTGGGTCGCCCACTCGCCCATGACGGTGCTCATCAGGTCGTTCATGGTGACAATCCCCACCACCAGCGCGTACTCGTTCATCACCACGGCAAAGTCGCCACGATGATTCTTGAAGTACTCCATCGCCTCATAGAGGTTCAGGGTATCGGGGATGATGATGACGTTCTGCACCAGGTTGCCACCGATAAGGTCGATGCTCTGGCCGCCGATAACGCGGATCAGCAGCTCTTTGGCATCGACAAAGCCCTTGATGCTGTCGAGGTTGTGGTCACAGACCAGAAACTTGTTGTGGGGATGTTCGGCGATCTTCGCCTTGATGCTCTCTTCACTCTCTTGCAGGGTGAAGTAGATAAGGCTCTCGCGAGCCGTCATGGCGGAGGTGACACCAAGGGACTGCAACTCGAACACGTTCTCGATGAGCTGATGCTCCTCGCGCTGGATAACCCCCGCCTCGGCACCGGCATCCATCACCGCATAGATATCGTCGGAGGTGATCTCGTCGTTACGCACCGTGGAGACGCGCATCAGACGGAACAGGGAGTTGGCCAATCCGTTGAAGACCCACACCAGCGGCATCAGCACGGTGACGAAGAAGAGCATGGGGCGCACCACCACCACGGCAATCTGCTCGGGCATGGTCATGGCCAGACGTTTGGGCATCAGATCGGCGATCAGGATAAACATGCCGGTGACGAACACGAAGGAGGCACCGGAGCTGATCTCGCCAAGCCAGGGCCCTTGGTAGAACTGGGAGACAATCCCCTTGATGGCGGGGTTGAGGGCAGACTCACCCAGGATACCGCCCAGAATGGCGACGGTATTGAGGCCAATCTGCACCACGGTGAAAAAGTTGCCCGGCTGGGCCTGCAGGGCCAGCACCTTTTCGGCCTGGCGATTACCTTCATCCGCCATCACCTGCAATTTGATTTTGCGAGACGCGGCGAGAGAGATCTCGGAGAGGGAGAAGAACACACTGCCGCCAACCAGCAGCATTAAAAAGAACAAACTATCGGCAAAACTCATGATTAACCTATTGCTACACCCGCCTTAGCACAAGACGGCAAACTGGGCCCGGGAGACCGGACCGTGAGCCCATCCGGGACTCACACAGGGGGAGTATTCTATCAGAAAACAGCCAGTTGGGGGCTTTATCTTACTCCGACCAGTTATGCAACAAAAAAGGCGCTTCACGCGCCTTTTTATTCACTTCCGGTTAGCCCTTGCCCAGCAGGGTGCCCAGATCATCCGCCTTGGTGTGGCGCACATCCTTGCCTTTCACGTAGTAGACGATGTACTCGCAGATGTGCTGGCAGCGATCGCCGACCCGCTCGATGGCCCGCGCCGCCCACAGGACGTTGAGTACCTGGGGGATGGTGCGGGGATCTTCCATCATATAGGTCATCAGCTCACGGATGATGGACTCGTACTCACGGTCTACCTTGTCATCTTCCTTGTAGACCGCCAGCGCCGCATCCAGATCCATGCGGGCGAAAGCGTCGAGTACATCGTGCAGCATCTTGATGGTACGACGGCCCATGTTCTCCAGCGACACCAGCGGCGGCTGCGGCTTGTTGGCGTTGTCGGTCAGCATGCGGGCGATCTTGTCAGCCACATCGCCAATGCGCTCCAGATCGGTGATGGTCTTGATGATGGCCATCACCAGTCGCAGGTCGGAGGCTGTCGGCTGACGCTTGGCGATGATGCGGGTGCACTCCTCGTCGATCGCCACTTCCATCGCGTTGACCTTGTGGTCGTTGGCCACGATCTTGCGCGCCGCATCGAGATCCTGATCGTGGATCGCCGCGATGGCGTCGGTGAGCTGCTGCTCCACCAGACCGCCCATCACCAGCACCTGGTTGCGCACGCTCTCTAGCTCGGCATTGAACTGACCGGAGATGTGTTTATTGAGGTTCATATTGTCCATACAAATAATCCTTGATTGCTCCGATTATGCCTTAGCCGTTGAACCGACTGCCAATCTGTTTGCTGAGATTCATCCTCTCCTCTCCTTAGCCGTAACGACCGGTAATGTAATCTTCGGTCTTTTTCTTGGCCGGGGTGGTGAAAATGGTGTTGGTATCCGAGTACTCGATAAGCTCACCCATATACATGAAGGCGGTCTGATCCGACACTCGCGCAGCCTGTTGCATGTTGTGGGTCACGATCACCACGGTGAACTGGCTCTTGAGCTCGTTGATCAGCTCCTCGATGGTGAGGGTGGAGATGGGGTCGAGCGCCGAGGTCGGCTCATCGAGCAGCAACACTTCCGGCTCAATGGCGATGGCGCGGGCAATCACCAGACGCTGCTGCTGACCACCGGAGAGACCAAAGGCGTTGTCATGCAGACGATCCTTCACCTCGTCCCACAGGGCCGCACCACGCAGGGAGCGCTCGGCCGCTTCATCCAGAGTGCGACGATCGTTGATCCCCTGCAGGCGCAGACCATAGACCACGTTCTCGTAGATGGACTTGGGGAACGGGTTCGGGCGCTGGAACACCATGCCCACCTGACGGCGCAGGGCGGAAACATCGACGCTCTTGTCATAGATGTTATGGCCGTGCAGTTGGATTTCTCCCTCGATGCGGCAGATCTCCACCAGATCGTTCATCCGGTTGATGCAGCGCAGCAGGGTCGATTTGCCACAGCCTGACGGGCCGATAAAGGCGGTCACCTGCCCTTTGGGGATCTTCATGTTGACGTTGAACAGCGCCTGTTTGCTGCCGTAGTACAGGTTGAGATCCTTCACCTCCAGCGCGGTCTGCTCCGGGGTCAGGTTGAGCAGGTCCAGCGCGGTGTGCTGGGTAGACGTGGTCGTTACGTTGATCATCTGTTACCTCAAAATCTATCTGGAGTGGCCGGACAGCTGCCGGCGCCCCTCACGTATTGGTGCAGAGAGATGGCGGCTCGCGCTCGGCCGCCCCTCTGTTATCTCACTCTTGTATCACTCAAGCGGCGCCGGATTAATGCTCCAGCGACCGGAATTTCTCGCGCAAGTGGTTACGAATACCGATAGCGGTCAGGTTCAGACCCACGATCACCGTCACCAGCAGGAAGGAGGTGGCGTAGACCAGCGGGCGGGCAGCCTCAACGTTGGGGCTCTGGAAGCCGACGTCATAGATGTGGAAGCCCAGGTGCATGAACTTGCGCTCCACATGCAGATACGGGAAGTTGCCATCCATCGGCAGGGTCGGTGCCAGTTTTACCACCCCCACCAGCATCAGCGGCGCCACTTCACCGGCTGCACGGGCAATCGCCAGAATAAGGCCGGTCATGATGGCAGGGCTCGCCATCGGCAGCACGATGCGCCACAGGGTCTCGGCCTGGGTCGCGCCCAGTGCCAGCGAGCCCTGACGGATGGTGCTCGGGATCCGTGCCAGCCCCTCTTCGGTGGAGACAATCACCACCGGCAGGGTCAGGATAGCCAAGGTCAGCGCCGACCAGATCACGCCGGGTGAGCCAAAGGTCGGGCTCGGCAGCGCTTCCGGGTAGAACAGCTGATCCAGCGAGCCACCGAGCGTGTAGACGAAGAAGCCCAGACCAAACACGCCGTAAACGATGGAGGGCACGCCCGCCAAGTTGATCACCGCAATGCGGATAAGCTTGGTCAGACTGTTCTTGCCCGCATACTCGTGCAGATAAACCGCAGCCACCACCCCCAGCGGGGTCACAATGATCGCCATCAGGATAACCATGAAGACGGTACCGAAGATGGCCGGGAACACCCCGCCCTCGGTGTTGGCTTCGCGAGGCTCACCGGAAACAAACTTGCCAATCTGGTGGAACCAGTGACCCACCTTGGCCAACAGGCTCATGTCGTTGGGCCATACCACGTCCAGTACCTTGGACATCGGCATGGTCACCAGCTCGCCACGCATATCCCGGACTGTGATGGCATCGCGATCGGCTTGGCTACGCAGAGAGAAGAGCTCTTTTTCCAGCACCTGATAACGATCGTTGAGGGCCTGACGCTCACTGGCCAGCTCCACTTTGAGCTGATCGTTCAGCTCATTTTCGAGCTCTGCTTTACGTTCCTTGAGGCGCAACTTCTCTAATTGGTAGTTGATGGCGCCAATGGGGCCTTTTTGCAACTCATTGGCTTGTTCAGACAAACCGTTGCTTCGAGCCAGCATCCGCTTGAGCACTTTGTGCAAATCTTGCTCATGCACGACGCCATCTTCCTTGGCCTCTACCACATAGCCATAGAAGTTGCCGTTGGTAGTACGCTCGATCATTGCCATCTCGACAGGAAGAGCCTGAGACTTGATATCAGTCTCCAGAACCCAGCGAAAATCGAGGTCAACGAACTCGCGGTTACCGGTCTTGACCAGATAACGGGTCAACACCTCACGTTCTTCACCTGCCAATGGCAATCCTGCGGCTCGCAGGCGTTCAACCGGCACCAGCTCACTGTCATTGATTTCACCAACCAACACACTCTTGTTACCGCTGGCGTCTTCCAGCTGCCACTCATAGATAGGGTGGGGCCAGAAGTAGACCAGACCACGCCAGCCGATCAGCAACAACAGACCCAGTACCGCTACCAGGCTCAGGCTGACGGCACCGCCTGTCATCCAGATCCAGGGGGCCCCTGATTTAAACCACTTACCCATTGTCGATTCCTTGCCCGTTACATGGAGCTGTATTTTTCACGCAACCGCTGGCGGACAAACTCGGCCAGGGTGTTGAAGAAAAAGGTGAACACAAACAGTACGAAGGCCGCGAGGAACAGTACTCGATAGTGGGAGCTGCCCACTTCCGACTCCGGCATCTCCACCGCAATGTTGGCGGCGAGGGTACGCAGCCCCTGGAACATGGAGAAGTCCATGATGGGGGTGTTGCCGGTAGCCATCAGCACGATCATGGTCTCGCCCACGGCGCGGCCAAGGCCCATCATCACCGCAGAGAAGATGCCCGGGCTGGCGGTGAGGATCACCACCCGGCTCAGGGTCTGCCACGGGGTGGCCCCCAGCGCCAGCGAGCCCTGGGTCAGATGCTTGGGCACCGAGAAGACCGCATCCTCAGCGATGGAGAAGATGGTGGGGATGACCGCAAAGCCCATGGCGATACCGACCACCAGAGAGTTGCGCTGGTCAAATTTGATCCCCATTACATTGGTGAGCCAGCTACGGGTATCACCACCGAAAAACGCATTTTCGACGACAGGACTGAGAGTAAGAGCCATCCAGCCAATCAGAATAACGACAGGGATCAGCAAGACGGCTTGACTGCCCTCAGGCACACTTTGCTTGAGAGTGTCAGGCAACAGATGCCATAGCAGAGCTGCAAGCAGCATCCCCATCGGCAACATCACCAACATCATGAAAATGCCCGGCAGGTAATCTTCCACGATGGGAGCAAGCCACAAACCAGCCAGGAAACCGAGGATGACGGTTGGCAATGCCTCCATGATCTCGATGGTCGGTTTAACAAACTTGCGCATCCCCGGAGACATGAAGTAGGCGGTATAGATGGCACCGGCAATCCCGAGTGGTACAGCAAACAACAGCGCATAAAAAGCGGCTTTGAGAGTACCAAACGAAAGGGGTACCAGACTCAGCTTGGCTTCAAAGTCGTTGCTGGCGGAGGTGGATTGCCACACATACTGGGGCTCCGGATACCCTTCGTACCATACCTTTTGCCAGAGGGCAGACCAGGTCACTTCGGGGTGATCATTCTCAACCGTAAACAACTTGAAGGTGTCGCCTTGCTGCATCAACAGTGCATTGTGGCGTGGAGAGATGGCCAGGGCAGAAAGCTCCCCCCCCTCTACGGTCTCGGTCAGCAGCTTGGTCTCGCCGGTGGCGTGGAAGAAGCTGATGATGCCGTCCTTGTCGGCACTGATGAAGCCTTTGCGAAAGTGCTCGGGAGTCAACAGATCCACAGCGCCATCACCCTTGAAATCACGGATCTGGGTGAACTGACGTTTGCCATCCTTTGCCACTTCAAACCACTGGGAGATGACGCCGTTGTCATTACCTACCAGCAACGAAGAAGCGCCTGCCAGCAGCTCGACCCGGTTCACGTTGGCGTTGGTGGCATTGATCTCCAGCACGTTGCGCAAGGAGATCTCGCTCAGGTTATGAATGTCATAGACGGAGAGACGATTACCCTGACGTACAAAGAGGATCCGCAGATTGGGGGTCAGCAACATCTGATCCACATGACGCGGCAAAGAGGGAATCGTGTAGTTTTCACTGCTCCACTCAATCTCCCCGGAGATGAAGTTCTCCTCGCCGCTCATCACAGTCATCACGCCACGACCATCTTCGGTCACGGCGGCGGTCGCCATCTTGTCCTTGGTGGCTTCGAACACCATCCGTTGCAGCGCCTTCCCTTGCGGGTCGATCACCACAGGCTCTTCGCCGAAGGGATATTTCAGGCTGGGTTCAATCACCCGCACATCGTTGGGATAGGAGACCTTGAACGCAGGCTGGACAACCAGTGCCTTGCCATCGGCAAAGCCGTAGGCAATCAGCTTTTGGCCCGGCGCCGGCGTTGTGGCCGTGCTGATGTCGCCAGCAACCTGGGCTTGGCCCAGTGACTGGCCAGCCTTGATCTTATCATCTCCTTGTAGCGCGAAGAAGTTGACCTGACCTTTATCGCTGAAGCGAAAGCCGATCTCGTTCTGCTCTTCCATGCCGAGCCAGGCTGTCTTCCCTGCGACGGGCAGGGTAAACGAGGTGGCAGGCTCCATGGAGGCGCCATTGAAGATGGGTTTCACCACATAGAGCAGATAAAAGAAGATAAGCAACAGCGCCACCAGTACCAGGGCTCCGCCTGTGGTGACGCCATATTTGGCCAATTTATCCTTGATCCGGCGTTTTCTACTGCCCGCCATGACCAGGTTTAACGATTCCGATGACATGCAAGACCTCAATGTAAGCTAGGCTTCGCGGCATTATATGGCGGTTGCATGACAGTTTTGTTACATGGGAACCGCTTTAACAGCGGTTGTTAGCGGAAAAATGAGCGGGGAGCCTTTCGAAGGCAGATGAACGCAATATATTGTTTATAAAGGGGTATTTATGAAGGCAATCAGCAAGGGCAGCCTGCGCTGCCCCCGAATGATTCAGGAAAGGGCATCGTTTGATTGTTGCAACGCCAGTTTGGCCGCCTTTTTCTCGGTGCGGCGGCGCTTGAAGAAGGCCGACAACTGGGCCGAGCAGGCATCGGCCAGCACACCACCGGTCAGCTCGACTCTGTGGTTGTGGCGCGAGTCCTGCAAGATCTCGAACACCGACCCCGCGGCACCGGTCTTGAGATCTCGGGCGCCGTAAACCACCCGCTTGACTCGGCTATGGATCAGCGCACCGGCACACATACAGCAGGGCTCCAGCGTCACATAAAGAGTGGTGTCAAGCAGCCGGTAGTTCGCCAGCTGCTGGCCCGCCGCCCGGATCGCCATCACCTCGGCATGGGCACAGGCATCGTGTTCGCTGATGGAGCGATTCCACCCCTCGCCCACCACCTGACCGCCCAGCACCAGTACGGCACCGACCGGGATCTCGCCAATCCCTTCGGCCCGGGCGGCCAATGCCATGGCATGGCGCATCCACTGTTCGTCCTGCTCGGTTTGACTCGGTGTCTCTGGGACCTCTGATGGTTTCACGCCCATCCCCTCTTTATATTGTTCAATTGTGCTGTTTGCATTCCAGCTATCCACATCTGTCAGATAATTCCATAGATAGCAGGCATGAGAGCTCGCGGTGACAGGGCGACGATTATGCCAAATCTGCACGTCAGACCCAAGCCGCATCCCGACTGAGCAATAAAGAAGCAATCAGCATCTCTATGATAAAAAAGGAGTTGCACCCGTTTGGCCATGCTATTAGACTTCCTCCCCGTCAGCCGAGTCTGACTCCGTCGGTGTGTAGCGCAGCCAGGTAGCGCATCTGCATGGGGTGTAGAGGGTCGGAGGTTCGAATCCTCTCACACCGACCATTTTCCCCGAGAATAGCCCAGTCAAACGACTGGGCTATTTTTTTGCCTCCGATTTATCCTCCTGACAACCCCCGCCTATCAAGCGCAAAAAACACTCAGAACCACTTGAATCTTTTTACCGAACTCATTAAGATGCGCAACTTTCCGCCGGTAGACAACACAGGGAGGTGGAAACACGAGTGAAGGGATCACTGTCCGGCTTGCGTGCAACACAGGACCAGGCATGAACCAGAACACCGATTTCGCACCCGCCATTACGCTTTATTCCGTTCCTCACGACACCCCTTGCCACACCGAAAGCGAAAATGAACAGGTCATCCAGCTGGATGTGATCGATCTGGCCGAACCGGATGATGACTATTGAGCCCGGCCAGATGGCCGCTCAATCACTGGGGCATCGCCTGTTCAACGCTCTCCGTTTCAGGCCCTTGGCGAGAAATCTGCAAAAAACGACAAACTGCTAATTCTATCAAGAATGGCAGTATTATTGACTGATGTGTCTCCCCCTTCCCTCTCCGGCATTCCCCCCGACAACTGATACAAACCTACGTTATTGCGCTTCACTTTCCATCGCCGCAACCGCTGGTGCCAACAGAGCCTGCATCACCACACCAAGTTTAAAACGCACGTTCATTAATCAGGTCTAGCATTAGCAAAACATTCATTGCCACATTCAAACGCGCTTTATACGGCTGTTTTGGCAAAGCCTGGAGTTAGGTCGGGATTTGTTTTTGCATTTGTAATTTTATTACGTAATAAGTTACAAGGTGAGGGGCAGGGTAACGGCCCAAACTAGCCGTTGTCAGATGGGAAAAAGCAGGAGCATAACCATCTGCGTAGAGCTTTTATACCAACCAAATAAAGCAATAAAAAACATCAACTTAACCATATCCAAAAAACAGGTGTTTAAAAAAAACTGTTGACGTACTCAACAATATTTCGCACCTTATCAATCGTGTTACCCCGTTGTTGCGGGAACGTTTCAGGAACAGGGATTCGACTTTAGTCGTAGTTAGTAAGTTCAAAATGTAATTCTCAAAGGAGTGAACCTTATGTCGGCACCGGCTCAGACCCACTGCAGCGCCCGCCTTAGCATCCAGGGCGAGATGCTGCCCGAATACGCGCAAATTCTGACGCCGGACGCGGTGGCTCTGGTCTCCGAACTGGTGGAACGTTTTGCTCCCCAAAGAGGGGAATTGCTGAAACAACGTGTGGCACGTCAGGCCCGTATCGATGGCGGCGAGCTGCCGGACTTCCTGCCGGAAACCGCCCACATCCGTGAAGGTGACTGGACCATTCGCGGCATTCCTGCCGACCTGCAAGACCGCCGTGTGGAGATCACCGGCCCGGTCGAGCGCAAGATGGTGATCAACGCCCTCAACGCCAACGTCAAGGTGTTCATGGCGGACTTCGAGGACTCACTGGCTCCCGCCTGGAATAAGGTGATCGAGGGCCAAATCAACCTGCGCGATGCGGTCAACGGCACCATCTCTTACACCAGCCCGGAAGGAAAGGCTTATACCCTGACCCCCAATCCGGCCGTCCTCATCTGCCGGGTACGCGGTCTCCACCTGCCGGAAAAACATGTCACCTTCGATGGCGAGCCCATCCCCGGTGGCCTGTTCGATTTTGCCCTCTACTTCCTGCACAACTATCAGGCGCTGCTGGCCAAAGGCTCCGGCCCCTACTTCTATGTACCCAAGCTGCAGAGCCATCTGGAGGGGCGCTGGTGGAGCGAGGTATTCGCCTGGACCGAGGACAAGTTCGGCCTGCCCCGCGGCACCATCAAGGCCACCGTGCTGATTGAAACCCTACCGGCCGTGTTCGAGATGGATGAGCTGCTCTATCAGATGAAGGATCACATCGTTGCCCTCAACTGTGGCCGCTGGGACTACATCTTCAGCTATATCAAAACCTTGAAGAACCATCCGGATCGCGTTCTGCCCGACCGCCAGGTGGTGACCATGGACAAGCCATTCCTCTCCGCCTACTCGCGGCTGCTGATCAAGACCTGTCACAAGCGCGGTGCGCTGGCGATGGGTGGCATGGCCGCCTTTATTCCGGCCAAGGACGCGACCGTCAACGAGCAGGTCTTCGCCAAGGTCAAAGCGGACAAGGAGCGCGAAGCCAATAACGGCCACGACGGTACCTGGGTCGCCCACCCTGGCCTCGCTGATACCGCCATGGCGGTGTTCAACGCCACCATTAAGGCTGGCGCCAAGAACCAGATCGGCGTACTGCGCGAGCAGGATGCCCCCATCACTGCCGCCGACCTGCTGGCGCCCTGTGAGGGCGAGCGGACCGAAGCTGGCATGCGTACAAATATCCGGGTTGCCCTGCAATATCTGGAGGCCTGGATCAACGGCAACGGCTGCGTGCCCATCTACGGTCTGATGGAAGATGCCGCCACCGCCGAGATCTCCCGTACCTCCATCTGGCAGTGGATCCGCCACGGCAAGAGCCTGTCGAACGGCAAAGTGGTGACCAAAGAGCTGTTCCGCCAGATGCTGGCCGAGGAGCTGGAGGTAGTCAAAGCCGAGGTGGGCACAGCACGCTGGCAGGCAGGACGCTTTGCCGAGGCGAGCAAACTGATGGAAGAGATCACCTGCGCCGACACCCTGATCGATTTTCTGACGCTGCCCGGTTACGAGCGGCTCTGAATCACGGGCCCCCAGCGGGGCTCGCCAATAACAAGTCAATGGAAACGTGAAATCAATGAAAGAGGGAACTGATATGGCACTGACCCGTGAGCAACAGATCCAGGCTATCGAGAAAGACTGGGCGGAAAACCCCCGCTGGAAAGGGATCAAGCGCGGCTACAGCGCCGAAGATGTGGTAAACCTGCGCGGCAGCTTGCAGCCGGTGCACACCCTGGCCCAGCGTGGTGCCGACAAGCTGTGGGGTCTGATCCACGGCGACGCCAAAAAAGGCTATGTCAACTGCCTCGGCGCCCTGACCGGTGGTCAGGCGGTACAGCAGGCCAAGGCGGGGATCGAGGCGATCTACCTCTCCGGCTGGCAGGTGGCGGCGGACAACAACTTGTCCTCCACCATGTATCCGGATCAGTCCCTCTACCCGGCCAACTCGGTACCGTCCGTGGTGGAGCGCATCAACAACTCCTTCGCCCGTGCCGACCAGATCCAGTGGGCCAACAAGGTTGGGCCGCAGGATGAGGGCTTTATCGACTACTTCTTGCCGATCGTAGCGGATGCGGAAGCCGGTTTCGGCGGCGTGCTGAACGCCTTCGAACTGATGAAGGGGATGATAGAAGCGGGCGCCGCTGGCGTGCACTTCGAAGATCAGCTGGCATCAGTCAAGAAGTGTGGTCATATGGGCGGCAAGGTGCTGGTACCGACTCAGGAAGCGGTGCAGAAGCTGGTTGCCGCCCGTCTGGCAGCCGATGTATGTGGCACCACCACCCTGGTGATCGCCCGTACCGATGCCAACGCCGCTGACCTGCTGACCACCGACGCCGACCCGTACGATGCAGACTTCCTGACTGGCGAGCGCACTGCTGAAGGGTTCTACAAGGTACGTGCCGGTATCGATCAGGCCATCGCTCGCGGTCTGGCTTACGCCCCCTACGCCGACATGGTGTGGTGTGAAACCGCCAAGCCGGATCTGGACGAAGCGCGTAAATTTGCCGAAGCAATCAAGGCCAAGTTCCCGGATCGCATCCTGGCCTACAACTGCTCCCCGAGCTTCAACTGGAAGAAGAATCTGGACGATGCCACCATCGCCCGCTTCCAGCAGGAGCTCTCCGACATGGGCTACAAGTACCAGTTCATCACCCTCGCGGGTATCCACAACATGTGGTTCCACATGTACGAGCTGGCCTACCAGTACGCCCGTGGCGAAGGGATGAAGCACTACGTCGAGATGGTGCAGGAGCCGGAATTTGCCGCCGCCAGCCGTGGCTACACCTTCGTGGCACACCAGCAGGAGGTCGGTACCGGTTACTTCGACAAGGTGACCACCGTCATTCAGGGTGGCCAATCCTCGGTCACCGCGCTGACCGGCTCCACCGAAGAAGATCAGTTCCACTAATAAGAGAGCTGCCTTGAAATAGCAAAACCCCGGCCTGAAGCCGGGGTTTCTTTTTATCTGTAATTCAAACGAAAGTCAGGCGCACAACCGCACACAGTCGAGAGGCTCAGAGCTCGAGGATCTCTTTGACAAAGGGAATGGTCAGCTTGCGCTTGGCGCGAAATGAGGCGTTGTCGAGCTGATTGAGAGTGGTGAGCAGGGTGCGCATATCGCGGGAGAGTCGGTTGAGCAGGAAGCGGCCCACATCGATGGGCAATTTGAAGCCCCGCAGCTCGGCACGCAGCTGCAGGGCACTGAGCTTGCCTTCATCATCCAGCTCTTCGAGATGGAAACTCACCCCCCAGTCAAGGCGCGAGGCGAGATCCGGCAGTTGCAGCCCCAGTTTGCGCGGCGCGCTGCAGCCGGTGACCACCAGCGTCCCCTCGCCCTTCTCCTGCCAGCGGTTGTAGAAATCGAACAGCGCCCGCTCCCAAACGGCATTGCCGGCGATCGCCTCAATGCTGTCAAGGCAGACCAGCGGCAGGCTTTCGAGGGCATCGAGCATGCTGGGGTCGAGCTGTTCAAACTGATCGAGAGAAAGATAGGCAGCCGCCGCATCGCGAGCGTTGACCTCGGCACAGGTGGCGTGGAGCAGATGAGAGCGTCCGGATCCCTTGGCTCCCCAGAAATAGAGGAAAGGTGATCCCTGACCGATGGCCGCGTTTTTGAGGGCGGTGATCAGATGAGCATTGTTGCCGGGATAAAAACTGACGAAGGTTTCATCATCCGGTAGTTGTACGGCTAAAGACAGTTGGGCCGGTTGCTTCACTCGTTGGGCTTTGACTGTGACATTTGTGGCTAAGTGTATCATCGCAAAGGCAGATAGAGAACCGCCCGGGCAAGCCGGGCGATCTACAAAAGCCTTATAAAATCAGGGCTGCGACCATTGGTAACGCAAACCGCTGCCATTATCGTCAACCTTGCGCAAACGACTCTCAAGCTGCAGCGCCCGCACCAGCTCGGCCTGATCCCCTTGCAGGGTAAAGTTGAAGGTGACCTGGTCCCCCTCCAGCTTGCCGATCGCCACCTTGCTGACGTTGGCCATCCCCTGCAGCATCTTCTGCACGGCGATCATGCTGTCCACTTCGGAGAGGCCATCCACCACCAGGGTCTGGCTGGTTGCCGGACCCGAAATGCGGGCACCGTAGTTTTTCACCAGCCAGGCCGCCAGGGTATCGGCAAACCCTTGCGCCACTTCGGCCTGAGTGCCGGTGCTATTGCCACGGGTCAGCTCGGCCACTTCACCGGCCGCTTTGGGGCCGTAGAGTCCCCAATCGATGCTCCACTTGTCACCTTCAGGAGTCAGCTTGCCCAACACCACCATCTCGGCGCCATAGCGCTGGCTTGCCTGCAAAATCGGGTCGGCAAAGCGTCCCCAGACGTCGGTGGCACTGACCGCCATGTTGTCATCGAGATCCATCAGCGGAATGCTGATGGGTAGCCCCAGCGTCTGGGCCTGCTCGCGCAAGGCTTGCGCCCAACCATCGCTGGATTGATCCGCCAGCAAGCGACGCTCACCCTGATCCACCACCAGCCAGATCGCCATCTGGGGACGCGCCGGGCCAAGCAGGGCAAACTGGCTCTCGGAGACCAGGCTGTTGACCTTGTCACTCTTGAACTCGGCTTTCAGATACTTGACGGAGTCCTGATCCTGATAGCCATAGCTTTTGACATAGTCGCCCGGGGCCGCCAGCGCTTTGACCACCACCGGCTGGGTGAGGATGTCGCGCTTGCCGGTCACCTTGATCAGCACCTGACCCAGTGCCTGCCCTTGAGCGGCCACCATGTCGCCACTGGTCGGGGCCTTGCCCTGATAGAGGTCGGTCACCTGAGCGGCCGAGGCCATGAATGACAAGCCGCAGCAGAGGGCGGTCACAACACGTTTGAACATGAACAGAGTCTCGAAATGGGAGAGTGTGCTTATGGTAGCGGCAAGGCGCATCCTGCGGCAAGGCTGGCACAAGCGGCCACAAACAGCAGAGCCGGCGATGCGCCGGCTCCGATCACCCCTTCCACATGGGAAGCAGGTCAAGGCATAAACTTATTTGGTACCGAAGATCTTGTCGCCTGCATCGCCCAGACCCGGCACGATGTAGCCTTTCTCGTTCAGCCCCTGGTCGACAGAAGCGCAATAGAGCTCTACGTCAGGGTGAGCGGCTTCCAGCGCCTTGATCCCTTCCGGCGCGGCAACCAGTACCAGCACCTTGATGGATTGGCAGCCTTTCTTCTTCAGCAGATCGATGGTGGCGATCATGGAGCCGCCGGTGGCCAGCATCGGATCGATGACCAGCGCCAGACGCTCTTCGATGTTGCTGACGATCTTCTCGAAATAGGGAACCGGTTGCAGGGTCTCTTCATCGCGGTAGATACCGACCACGCTGACGCGGGCGCTCGGCATGTGCTCCAGCACGCCATCCATCATGCCAAGGCCGGCACGCAGGATGGGTACGACGGTTACCTTCTTGCCTTTGATCTGGTCAACTTCTACTGGCCCATTCCAGCCATCGATGATAACCTTCTCGGTTTCGAAGTCAGAGGTCGCTTCATAGGTCAACAAACTGCCCACTTCTTTGGCCAGTTCACGGAAACGCTTGGTGCTGATATCGCCTTCACGCATCAGACCGATCTTGTGTTTGACCAGGGGGTGTTTGACTTCAACGACTTTCATTATTATCTCCTCTAACCTGCCGCAAAAAAATCGCGGAATCATACAACAAAAGCCACCGCTTGTAGAGCATTTCCGCGCAAAAACGCGCAAACGATTTCCTTTCTGGTTTTTCACCACCACTGTTAGAATACGCCCCGAATTTTACCCTCCACTTCTTTACATGACGGGGAATACTCGTGACTGACAAAACCTCACTGAGCTACAAGGATGCTGGCGTAGATATCGATGCCGGCAATGCACTGGTTGAACGTATCAAGGGCGTGTCAAAGCGCACTCGTCGTCCTGAAGTCCTTGGTGGTCTTGGCGGCTTTGGGGCCTTGTGTCAAATCCCTGCGGGCTACAAGGAGCCGGTACTGGTCTCCGGTACCGATGGTGTGGGCACCAAACTGCGGCTGGCCATCGACCTGAAGAAGCACGACACCGTGGGCATCGATCTGGTGGCCATGTGCGTCAATGACCTGATCGTACAGGGCGCCGAGCCGCTGTTCTTCCTCGACTACTATGCAACCGGCAAGCTGGACGTGGACACCGCGGCCGCGGTGGTCACCGGGATCGGTGCCGGTTGCGAGCAGTCAGGCTGTGCCTTGGTGGGCGGCGAGACCGCCGAGATGCCGGGCATGTATGAAGGGGAAGACTACGACATCGCCGGTTTCTGCGTCGGTGTGGTGGAGAAGAGCGAAATCATCGACGGCAGCAAGGTCGGTGAAGGGGATGCCCTGATCGCCCTGGCCGCCAGCGGCCCTCACTCCAACGGCTTCTCCCTGATCCGTAAAATTCTGGAAGTCTCCAAAGCCGACGTGCATCAGCCGCTGGGTGACCGCACCCTCGCAGATGCCTTGCTGGAGCCGACCCGCATCTATGTGAAACCTGTGCTCAAGCTCATCAAGGAGTGCGAGATCCACGCCCTCTCCCACATCACCGGCGGTGGCTTCTGGGAGAACATCCCCCGCGTATTGCCTGCCAATACTCAAGCGGTGATCGACGAGCAGAGCTGGCAGTGGCCGGCAGTGTTCAGCTGGCTGCAGCAGGCTGGCAACGTCACCCGTCACGAGATGTATCGCACCTTCAACTGCGGTGTCGGCATGATCATCGCCCTGCCCGCCAACCAGCTGGAGAAGGCGCTGACCCTGCTCAAAGCGGAAGGCGAGAACGCATGGCACATCGGTCATATCGCCAAGGCAGCAGACGGTGAGGAGCAGGTCGTCATCAAATGATGCGGATCCTCGTCCTAATCTCCGGCAGCGGCAGCAACCTGCAGGCAATCCTCGACCACTGCGCCAGCGGCAAGATTGCCGGTGAAGTGGTCGGCGTCATCAGCAACAAGGCCGATGCCTATGGTCTGGTTCGCGCCAAAGAAGCAGGCGTGGCGACCTCCATTCTGGCCCAGCAGCAGTTTGCCAGCCGGGAGGAGTATGACGCCGCCCTGCTGGCGCTGATGGCAGACTATCAGCCGGATCTGGTGGTGCTGGCCGGGTTTATGCGGATATTGAGCGGCGATCTGGTGCGCCATTTCGCCGGCAGAATGATCAATATCCACCCCTCCCTGCTGCCCAAGTATCAGGGCTTGCACACCCACCAGCGCGCCATAGATGCCGGTGACAGTGAACACGGCGCCAGCGTCCACTTCGTGACCGAAGAACTGGATGGCGGCCCGGTGATCCTGCAGGCCCGCGTGCCCATCTTTGAAGGGGACAGTGCGGACGAGGTAGCGGCACGGGTACAGGCGCAGGAACACAGCATCTACCCGCTGGTGGTGCGCTGGTTCTGCGAAGGCAGGCTGCAGATGGTAGATGGCGCCGTGCAACTGGATGGCGCCCTGCTGGGCCCCGCTGGTTACGCCTGCGAGTAAGCAGACGTCTTGTCGAAATGTGAAAAAGGAGGCCGATGGCCTCCTTTTTGTTTCCTGAATTTTCCCACCACAGGCACAGGCTTAAACCTGTTCACGACCTGCAGCGAGAAACCGTCAACAAGGTTACAAGCTGCCCAGGAACCGGAGCGTATGGACATACGTGAGCACTCTTTGCTGTATACATAAGCGAGCAGCACATGAGCCTTGATCACGGTTTCGTAGCCAGATCGTGGACAGGTTTAGACCGGATTGTCGATATCGATAAAGGTGACATCCAGCCCATGCACGGTCGCCAGCCACTCCCCCAGCGCCTTGACGCCGTAACGCTCGGTGGCGTGATGGCCCGCGGCGTAGAAGTGCATCCCCATCTCGCGAGCGGTGTGAATGGTCTGCTCGGAGGCTTCACCGGAGATAAAGGCATCGATGCCCTGCTCCGCCGCCAGATTGATGTAGCTCTGGCCGCCACCGGTGCACCAGGCCACGGAACGGATAAGCTCGGGGCCGCTGTCGCCACAATAGAGTGGTTCACGGCCAAGGCGCTCGGCAATCAATTTGGCAAAGTCGGCACCGCTCATCGGCTGCTCCAGCTTGCCCACCATGGCGACGCTCTTGCTGTTCCACGGCTCCAGACCGCGGCGCACCTTGATGTCGAGCAGCTTGGCGAGCTGGGCGTTGTTACCCACCTCGGGATGGACATCCAGCGGCAGATGGTAGGCAAACAGGTTGATATCGTGGGTCAGCAGGGTCTTGAGCCGACGCTGCTTCATGCCGGTAATCTGCGCCGGTTCACCGCTCCAGAAGTAGCCGTGATGGACCAGGATGGCATCGGCCCCGGCAGCCACTGCCGCGTCAATCAGCGCCTGACTGGCAGTGACGCCGGTCACCACCTTGCGAATGCGCTCGCGCCCCTCCACTTGCAAGCCGTTGGGGCAATAATCCTTGATGGCGTGCGGTTCGAGCAGGTGATTCAGTACGGTTTCGAGTTTTCGATGAGAGATCATAGGGGTCCCTTATTAAGGCTCGGTCCCCTGCTTTACCAATAAAAACAGGGCCCAGGCTCAAAGCGCCAAGGACCCCATGATAATCGAGCCGGGCCGTCAAGACCATGACAGCCCCCACACAGTGCGGTTTCCCTCCCGGCCTCAGGCTGGCAGGTCGATCCCCGCCTCCCGCATCTGGGCCAGTTTGTAGCGCAGGGTGCGCGGGCTGATACCGAGTCGGTCGGCCACTGCCTTGCGGCTGCCGTTACAATCTTGCAGGGTGTCGAGGATGATCTGGTGCTCCTGCTGCTTGAGCTCGCTGCCGAGGCGATCGCCACCATAGCTGCGCTCCACGCTGACAAACTCCATCTCCTGCTCATCCAGCTCCTCCAGAATGAGGTGGTCACAATCAATGACCCCGTCGGGGCTGAGGATCAGGGCACGCTGTACCACGTTGTCCAGCTCCCGCACGTTGCCGGGCCAGGGGTGAGCCAGCAGCCGTTCCCGCGAGGCATCCGTCAACTGTGGGGTCGGTAACCCCTGCTGACTGGCATGAAGCGCCAGCAGATGCTCCGCCAGCGGCAGAATATCCCCAGGCCGCTCGCACAGAGCAGACCAGCGCAGCGGGAAGACGTTGAGGCGATAGTAGAGATCTTCGCGAAACAGGCCATCCTGCACCGCTTTTTTCAAATCCCGGTTGCTGGTGGCGATGACCCGCACATCCAGCGGGATCATCTTGCGACTGCCGAGCCGCTCCACCTCTTTCTCCTGCAACACCCGCAGCAATTTGGCTTGCAGCCCCTGATCCATCTCGGTGATCTCGTCAAGCAGCAGGGTGCCCCCCTGCGCCTGCTCGAACTTGCCGGGACACCCCTGCACCGCGCCGGTAAACGCCCCCTTCTCGTAGCCAAACAGGGTCGCCTCCAGCATGTTTTCCGGAATGGCGGCGCAGTTAATGGCGACGAAAGGCTGCTCGGCGCGGCTGGAGTTGTCGTGAATGTAACGGGCCAGCACCTCTTTACCCGTCCCGCTCGGGCCGGTCACCATCACTGTCGCTTCGCTTCTGGCCACCCGGGTCGCCAGCTGGAACAGCTCGGCAGTTTTGGGATCCCCGTAGACCACGGCGCGCTTCTCCACCTTCTGGGCGGGCACATAACGACTGACCTGATTGAGCAGCACCTCCGGGGAGAACGGCTTGGCCAGATAGTCGATGGCCCCTTCACGCATGGCGCGCACCGCGCCATCGATGTTGGCGTAGGCGGTCATCAGCAGCACAGGTATCTGCGGATATTGCTGGCGGATGGTAGCCAACAGGGTGAGGCCGTCCATTCCCCCCATCTGGATATCGGAGATCACCATGTCAAACGGTTGACGGGAGAGGGCCAGCAGAGCCCGCTCGCCGCTGTCCGCTTCACGGCACTCATAACCGCCGAGCAAAAGGGTATCCACCAGCGCTTCGCGCAGGCCATTGTCATCTTCAACTACCAGGATCCTGGCCTGTGTCATGCTACACCTCCAAGCTGCACCGGTTGCTGGTGCAGGGGGAACGACAGAGTAAAGCAGGTGCCTTCACCGGGAACCGAGGCCACACCGACCTCCCCCTGATGGGCACGCACTACAGATTGCACCACCGCCAGCCCGAGACCTGTGCCCTGGGAGCGAGTGGTAAAGAAGGGTTCGAATACCTGACCGAGCTGATGGGAAGGGATCCCCTTGCCATTATCGATGACCCGCATCTCCACCCGGGCGCCACTGCGCACCGCGCTGACCAGCAGCGAGGTGGCCCCTGCCTGCTGGGCATTGGCAATCAGGTTGTTGATGGCCCCCGCCAGCGCACTGCTGTTGGCCAGCAGACAGAGATCGGGCTCCGGCGCCTCCATGTGCAACTCGCAGCCCTGCTGCTGGCAGAAGGCCTCAGCACCGGCCTGCACTTCGGCCAGCAGCCCTTGTACCGAGATGGGGGTGACCACCTGATTGTCACCGTTGCGGGCAAACAGCAAGATGTCGTTGATCTGCTTCTCCAGATCCTGCAAACGGGCCATCAACTTTTGCTGAAACTGAGTGCGAGATTCCGGCTTGAGGGTGCGGTTGGCCAGATTGGCGGCATAGAGCATGGCGGCAGAGAGCGGAGTACGGATCTGGTGGGCGAGCGAGGCCGCCATATTGCCGAGCGCCGACAGCCGCTTCATGTGGTTGATGCGGTCTTGCAGTTTACGGGTTTCGGTCAGGTCATTGATAAAGACCAGCTGGCCGGGCTGATCCGGCAGCGGTTGGGTCGAGAGCTGCACCCGGCGCCCATCGCGCAGGGAGATCTCGTGGCCATCATCCTCACGCGGCTCAAAGCAGCGGGCAATGATGTGGCGCCAGAGCTCCCCTTCCAACGGCTCCCCCAGCAGGGAGATGGCCGCCGGATTCGCGCGGGTGACCACCCCTGCCCCATCAAGCAGCAACACCCCGGTGGGGAGCGCCTTGAAGATGGCATAGAGCTGGCTCACTTCGTGGGACTGGAGTGGCATGTCCTGCTGCTGGATTGTCATAAACCTGACCTCAAACTGGCTATTGGGTCAGGTTATTCAATTTCCATGCCACTAAAATATATTAATTAAAACAATAGATTGCATGTTGGCGTCAAGGCTTTGACCCTTAGACGTCCTTGCTCATCCCGTACTTTTTCATCTTCTCCACCAGGGTGGTACGGCGCATGCCGAGCAGATCGGCGGCGCGGGCCACGACCCCGTCCTGAGACTCCAGCGCCTGACGGATCAGCTCCACTTCGAGGTCGGCCAGCATCTCTTTGAGGTTGACCCCCTCCTCCGGCAACTGCATGGTGCGGGCCGAGGCGAGAGCGTGATCCAGCTCGGGCGGGTCCTGAAACACCGCCGCCAGCGCATCCCGTTCATCCATCTCGGTCAACCGCTCATCCCGCGGCTCGCTCGGCAGCAGGCGATAACGGCTCGGCAGATCGGCCACATCGACGATCTGGTGCGGGTAGAGGATCAACAGCCGCTCCAGCAGGTTGGAGAGCTCGCGTACGTTACCGGGCCAGGGGTACTGCATCAGTGACTCCAGCGCCCGCTGGGTCAGCCGGATAAAGCCGTGGTGCTGCTCGGCATGGCGATTGAGCAGCTCCTGCAGCAGCAGCGGGATGTCGTCGATGCGATCCCGCAGCGGCGGCGTCTCAATGGGGAAGACATTGAGGCGGTAGTAGAGATCTTCACGAAAACCCTGGGTGCGGATCATCGCCTCCAGATCCCGGTGGGTTGCTGCGATGATGCGCACATCGGCCTGAATGGGCTTGCCGCCACCAACCCTGTCGAACAACCGCTCCTGCAATACCCGCAGCAGTTTGACCTGCATCGGCATCGGCATATCGCCGATCTCATCGAGAAACAGGGTGCCCCCCTGCGCCAGCTCGAAGCGACCGCGACGGGCCGCGATGGCGCCGGTAAAGGCTCCTTTCTCGTGACCAAACAGTTCGCTCTCCAGCAATTCGGCTGGAATAGCGCCGCAGTTGATGGGCACGAAGGGGCCTTGACTTCGGGAAGAGAGTTCGTGGATAGCGCGAGCCACCACCTCTTTACCAGTGCCGGACTCCCCAAGGATCAGCACGTTGGCATCGGTCTCGGCCACCTGGCTGATAAGGCGGCGTACCTCCTGGATCCCCTTCCCTTTACCCACCAGCAAGCGCAGCAGGGCCTGCCCCTTGTCATGGGTCTGCTGACGGGGATGCAAGGAGACGAACGCCTGACAGAAGTGCAAATGACGGGTGAGGGATTCATAGGTAAAAGGCGAGAGCGCGACCCCGATAAAGTTGCTGTTGGGCAGATCGGCCTCAACCAGCGAGAGGAAAGGGGTACGGGGGAAGGCAGCCAGCAGCTCTGACAAGGGACGGTCGGTCAGCTCACCCACCAGCACCCCTTGCAGCGGACCGGAGGATTCGATGGCCACATCCAGATCGCTTTGTGCCACCTCCTGCCACGGGATCCCCATAAACGAGAGCACGGTTCCCAACTGTTGGCGCCGCTGCGCATCGGCATCAACAATCAACACGCCCATCTCCACCATATCCATTCCTCGCGATGTCCTGAACTAACTTATTGTTTTATTTAATGATAAAACAGCTACCGACTGTCTTTTTGCAGGCACACAAAGTGCCAAAATTCCGACACATTGTCAAAAGTTGTCGTATTCAGGCTAAGTGTATCGACAGAAACGGGAGATTAGATAAATTTTGCCAAGGAATTTTCTGCATTGGCGCCGTTAACAAACGCAGCCAAAAGCGGAAAGAAAACTGCCCTCGTCAGAGGGCAGCATGGGACACAGTGAAGCGCTCTCAGTGGCGATTATGGTGGTGCGGCGCCGCGTAACGACACTCGGGAAAACGGCTGCAAGCCAGAAAGAGTCGACCGGCGTGGGGGCCTTTTTTCGCCTCCCGCTCCACCAGCGGCGCATCGCAACGGGGGCAGTGGTGTACCTCGTGCTCTTCATCATCTTCCACATCGGCGAACAGGCTATCGACCAACTCCCCCTCACTCTGTGGCGCCTCCACCATCCCCTTGGCCTGGATGGCGGGCTCGTGGAGCGACGCAGGCGAGATGGCCTCGGCATGGGCATTGCGGCCACGCATCCCGGCACCGACATCCACGCCGTCCAGCAGCAGAGGGTTGAAGGTGGGCTCGCGGCGCGCCCCGTGCGGCAAATCGTCGATCAATGGTTCACTGGTTTTGACCAGCAGCGGCAGGATCTGTTCGCGCAGCTCTTCCACCAGATAACTGGCACTTGCCGGGATCTGCAGCAACGGCAGACCGGCGCTGTCGCAGGCGGTTTTCAGAAAGAGATCCCGCGCCTTGCGCTTCTGGTGACGATGGGAGCTGTCATCGAGTTCGATGGCGCAGATAAAGGAGAGATCCGCGGGGTGGCAAAGCAGATAGTCGAAATGCTTGGCACTGATCTTGTTGAAGTGCTGCTGCCATTTGCTTTTGCCGATCCCGGCCTGCGGCGTCAGCACATCGGCCACCCGCACCTTGGCAAAGACCCGGGCCTTGTCACCCACCGCCAGATCCAGCCCCCCGAGGAAGGATCGTTCGGCAGGACTGAACAGGGTCTCCTGCATATCATAGGGCAGGCGCTTTTGCTGTCTGCCTCTGCTCCAGAAGATCGCCAGCACAAGCAGCGCCAGCAACAACAATCCCGATAGGACAAGGGTATTCATGAGAGCACGATCCAGTTCACGACACGAAAGGGGAATTACTTTACCACAGCCGCCACGGAGCAAGGCAGCAGACCCGTGTATAGAAAGTGAAAAGTCCCATCTTTTTATCTATTTGTCAGCAGGCAGGGGTTCATATGACCTGCCCCAGCAGGCACAATAGGGATAGAGCAAGAAATCCCATTTCAAGGAGAGCAGGATGCAAAAGCAATTGGTGGTCACCGTGATCGGTGCAGACAAACCCGGGATCGTCGAGAGTCTGGCTGCAGCCATCAGCCGCGAGCAGGGTAACTGGCTGGGCAGCGCCATGAGCGAACTGGCGGGCCAGTTTGCCGGTATCCTCCATGTCTCTGTCCCCGATGAGCACTATCGCAGCCTGTGCGAAGCACTGGCCCTGCTACCGGATCTGACCATCAGCTTTGCCGAAGGGACACCGACCACCGAGCCAGCCCATCAAGTCATGATGACGGTGACCGGCAACGACCGCCCCGGTATCGTCCATGAAGTAGCCAGTATCCTGCGCCAGCTCGAGATCAACGTGGCCGATCTCACCACCGGCTGTGAACCGGCTCCCCACTCCGGCGCCCCGCTCTTCTATGCCCATGCGCTGGTTGCCCTGCCCGACGGGCTCGCGATGGATACGCTTATCACTGCGCTGGAATCCCTCTCCGACGATCTGGTGGTCGACATCGACGAAGCGTTCAGCGAGCAGTAACAATACTGTCATTTATTTGTCATATATTAACGCCATAACTGCCGCGCAGACGCGACCTGAAACAGAGGCACAAGATGAGCACCGACAAGCAGTATGAAGAGAAAGAGCTGAGCTGGCTCTCATTCAATGAACGGGTGTTGCAAGAGGCAATGGACAAGACGGTGCCCCTCATCGAGCGGGTTCGTTTTCTGGGGATCTTCTCCTCCAACCAGGATGAGTTCTTCAAGGTACGGGTATCGGACGTCAAGCGTCGCATCCTCATCAATGAAGTACATGGTGGCGACGATGAAGCAAAAGTGCTGCTGCGTGCCATCCAGCAAAAAGTGATGGCGCTCGGTGAAGCGTTCGACAACACCTATAAGGAGCTGTTGATTGCGCTCGCTCGCCACAACATCTTCCTGGTCAACGAGAACCAGCTCTCCGATGCCATTCAGAAGTGGCTGCGGGTCTTCTTCAAGGAGAAGGTGCTGCGTCACATCATCCCGATCCTGCTCAACAAAGAGGTCAATCCGGTCAAATTTCTCAAGGATGAGTACACCTATCTGGCCATCGAGATGAAGAAGAACGGTCAGGTGATCCAGTACGCCCTGGTGGAAGTGCCGACCGACGACCTGCCCCGCTTCTTCCAGCTGCCGCCGGAAGGGACCCGCCGCAAGAAGCAGATCATCATTCTGGATAACGTCATCCGCTTCTGCCTCGACGAGATCTTCAAAGGCTTCTTCGACTACGACGAGATTGCCGCCTATGCGGTGAAGCTGACCCGGGATGCAGAATACGATCTCTCCGACCAGCTGGACTTGAGCCTGGTGGACAAGATGAGTGACGGCTTGAAGCAGCGCCTTACCGCCATGCCGGTGCGCTTCGTCTACGAGCGGGAGATGCCCGCTGCCATGATAAGCTTCCTGAAACTCAAGCTGCAGATCAGCTCCTACGACGCCATCATGCCGGGCGGGCGCTATCACAACTTCAAGGATTTCATCGGCTTCCCCAACGTGGGCCGTGACTATCTGGAAAACCCCAAGCTGCCGGCCCTCGATTGCCGCGATTTTGACGGTTTCGTCAACGCCTTCGATGCGATTACCAAGCAGGATATTCTGCTCTACTACCCGTATCACAAGTTCCACCACTTCACCGAGCTGGTGCGCCAGGCGGCGTTCGATCCGGCGGTCAGCGCCATTCGCATCAACATTTATCGGGTGGCCAAGAAGTCGCGGATCATCCATTCCCTCATCGATGCCGCCAACAACGGCAAGAAGGTAACCGTGGTGGTCGAGCTGCGCGCCCGTTTCGACGAGGCGGCCAACATCGACTGGGCCAACATCCTTACCGATGCCGGGGTCAAGGTGGTGTTCGGGGTACCGAGCCTCAAGATCCACTCCAAGCTCTGCCTCATCACCCGCCACGAAAATGGCGAGGCGGTGCGCTATGCCCATATCGGCACCGGGAACTTCAACGAGAAGACCGCCAAGATCTACACCGACTTCTCGCTGCTCACCCGCAATCCGGATATCACCGCCGAAGTGGAAGGGGTGTTTGAATACATCGAGTACCCCTATAAGCGTTACAAATTCAACCACCTGCTGGTCTCCCCCATCAACAGCCGCCGTCAGCTCTATCGCCTCATCGACAACGAGCTCTCCAACGCCAAGGCGGGCCAGCCGAGCGGCATCATCCTCAAGATCAACAATCTGGTGGACAAGGATCTCATCAACCGCCTCTATGCCGCCGGGCAGGCCGGGGTGCCGATCCAGATGATCATCCGTGGCATGTGCGCCCTGCGTCCGGGTGTGCCGGGCCTCAGTGACAACATCAAGGTGATCAGCATCATCGACCGCTTCCTCGAGCACCCGCGGGTGATGGTGTTCCACAACAAGGGCAACCCCCAGCTCTATATCTCCAGCGCCGACTGGATGAGCCGCAATATCGACGGCCGTATTGAGGTGGGCACCCCCATTTATGATGAGCGGCTCAAGCAGCGCATCATGGACATTCTCGAGCTACAACTGAGTGATACCTGCAAGGCGCGGGTCATTGATGCCGACCAGCAGAACGAATATGTGAAGCGGGGCAACCGCCGCAAGATCCGCTCTCAGGTGGCGATTTACGACTATCTCAAACGTATCGAGTCAAACAATGGACAATAGTCTCTATGCCGCCGTGGATCTCGGCTCCAACAGTTTTCACATGGTGATCGCCCATCTGAGCGAAGGGCGTTTTCGCATCGTCGATCGCATCAAGGAGCGGGTGCGGCTGGCGGAAGGGATGGATGAGCAGAAGCGGATGAGCCCGGAGGCGATGGAACGCGGCCTCGCCTGCCTGTCACTGTTTGCCGAGCGGCTCACCAACATCAAACCGGATCAGATCCGCATCGCCGGTACCTACACATTGCGCCGTGCCAGCAACGCGCGCGAATTTGTGAGTGAAGCAGCCAAGGTGCTCAACCACCCCATCGAGATCATCAGCGGGCAGGAAGAAGCACGGCTCATCTATCAGGGGGTTGCCCATACCCAGCATATCGAGGGCCAGGTACTGGTGATCGATATCGGCGGCGGCAGCACCGAACTCATCATCGGTGAAGGGTTTGAACACAAGGCCCTCACCAGTCGCAAGATGGGCTGCGTCAGCTTTACCCAAAGCTTCTTTGCCAGCGGCAAGCTGAGCGACAAGCACTTCACCAATGCCGTGCTGGAGGCGCAGCACCAGCTCGCCCCCATCGTCAACCAGTACCGCAAGCTGGGCTGGCAGAGCTGTCTTGGCAGCTCAGGCTCCATTCGCACCGTGCGCGACGTGCTGCAAGGTGAGGGGCTGACCGATGGCAGTATTACGCTGGAGGGGCTGGAGCGGCTCAAAGCGCTGATGATTGAGCGCAAGCGAGTCGATAACCTCAAGCTGACAGGGCTTACCGAGGAGCGCCAGGAGGTGTTTGCCGCTGCGGTCGCCATCCTGCTCGGCCTGTTTACCTCGCTGCCCATCGAGCGGCTCGACTACTCCGATGGTGCTCTGCGCGAAGGGTTGCTTTATGAATTCGAGGAGCGCTTGCAGCACCACGATATTCGCGAGCGTACCGCACAGGCGCTCGGCACCCACTACCGGATGGACCGCAAACAAGCCGCCCGGGTGGAGCAGAGCGTGCTGACCCTGTTTGATGCCTTGCAAGAGCCCTGGCAGATGGAGATAGAGCCCTATCGCGCCATCCTCGGCTGGGCGGCGCGGCTGCACGAAATTGGCCTTGCCATCAACTACAGCGGCATTCATCGCCACTCCGCCTATATCCTGCAACACACCGACCTGCCTGGCTTCAACCAGGACGATCAGGCATTGCTGGCCGCGCTGGTGCGCTTTCAGCGCAAGGGGCTAAAACTCTCCGAGCTGCCGCCCCTGCCCAACCACGACATGCAGACGGTGCTACGTTGCATCCGCATCCTGCGCCTCGCGGTCGCCGCTCACCACAAGCGTCAGGACAACCTGCTGCCTGAGTGGAAAGTCGCAGTGCAAGGGGATCAGCTGGTCGTGACCCTGCCGATCGACTGGTGCGAGGAGAACCGTCTCCTGATGCAGAATCTGGAGAAGGAGCATCGTTATTGCCAGGAGCAGGGCTGGCCACTGCTGTTCCAGCTCGGCTAAACCGGAAAGATAAATGCAAAAGGCAGCCCACTGGCTGCCTTTTTCATATCAATCTACCCGTTACTGCAACTCGGGCAACAACCACTTGGCCATCTCGAAGTAGATGATAAGGCCAGTGCCATCCACCAGTGTCGCGATGAATGGCGCAGAGACCACCGCCGGATCGATGCGGAAACGGCGCAGCACCATGGGTATAATGGACGCGACCGTAGCACTCCAGAGCACGATGGCGATGATGGTAAAGGTCACCACCATGCCAATCTGGGGACCGACGCCGAGACTCCATGCCCGTACCCAGGCCGCCATGGCAATGGCACCCGAGATGAGCAGACCGGTGGAGAGCTCCTTTTTCAGCACGGTGCCGAGATTGCGCAGACTCACCTCCCCGACCGCCATGGCTCGTACTATGGTGGTGGTGATCTGGGTGCCGCTGTTACCACCAGTACCGATCAGCAAGGGGATAAAGAAGGCCAGCGCGATGGCCGCTTCCAGCTGCTCCTCAAATGCCCGCAGCACGGTGCCGGTGTAGGCTTCTGCCACGAACAGGATAAGCAGCCAGCCCACCCGTTTGCGCCACAGCTGCCAGGGGGTCGCCTGCAAGTAAGGGGTATCGAGCGGTGATGATCCTCCCTGCATCTCGGCATCCTCGGTGGATTCGAGTTCCAGAATATCCGCCGCATCATCAACGTGGAAAATACCGACCAGTCGCCCCTGATCCTCGACCGGTAATACCGACAGGTCGCGGTCGATGAGCAGGCGCGCTGCCAGCTCCTGATCCGCACGGGCGTTGATCCGCACCGTCTCCCGATCCATCAGGGTCGCGACTCTGGCCAGCGGGTCGGCGATCAGCAAGGTCTTGAGGGAGAGGCTCCCTTGCAGACGACCATCCCCGTTGACCACATAGATATGGCGAAACAGCTGGGCATTGTCCCAGGCATCGTGGATCAGCTGTTTGGCGTGACCGACCGTGTCCTCCTCCCGCACCGCCAGATATTCGTGGCGCATGTTGGCCCCCACCGACTCGGTGGGCCAATCCAGCAGGGAGTAATACATGGCCTGCGCCTGGGTCGGGAAGCGAGCCAGCAACATGGTGCGATCCTGACGGCTCAGTTTGCGCAGGATAGCGACCATCTCGCGACGGGGAATGGCCTCCTGCAACACGCTGACGATGCTGCCATGCAACCGTTGCAACAGGCGCCCGGCACTCTCGGCCGAGAGTGAACCAAGCAGTTCGGCCCCTTGCGAAATTGGCAGGGTATCAAAGATGCAGTTGAGCTCTTCCGGACGCAGGGTCAGCAGTTGATCGGCGCGCTGAACCGGATCCAGATTATGTTCCAGCCAACCCTGCAGGGCGGCCAGATCGAGCAGTTGGTGACGGTTAAGAATGGTATGTGTTTTCTTCATCACAGATATCCTCATGTGATTTCAGGCGAGCCTGAATGCCTCCGGAAATAGCCGGAGGCAACGACAAGAAAACAGCAATTTGATTGACGAGTAATAGGCAGGAAATGACGCCGTTCGGCGTGTCATCATCCCCACGTACCAGCTTTAGCACTGTATAACGTATCCGGCATGCCGGAAGCCACTTGGGTTTACACCTTAATCCGATGAAAACTGTCCTGATCTTGGGCGTCTCTGGACGTCGTGAGATCAGTGGCCTGTGTTTATACAGGAGCCTCGCCTAACGAGATGCTGCAAATAATTCGCACAACCCTCTGTTGTGCGGGCGGCATGATTATCCAATCCCGCTGGGAGGTCAACCCCGCAACCACCATTAAGTTGGCAACGGCAACAGCTTGTTACAATTGGCAGGGGATGACACGGAACCAATTTACAGAACGTGGATAAAGAAAAGGCCCCAAAGGGCCCCTTCTGTATTAACGAATATAGTCAAATAGCGTCAGACGGCTTATTTTGCTGAAAGAGAGTTGCGAGGCACTCAATGCCGCATCCTCTTTTGACAGCGCGGAAATCACTTCATAGAGATCCGCTTCCGACACCTTGGCTCTCGCCTCGGCGTTGAGGGTACTCAATCCCTCATTGGAGCCCATAGCCTGTTCCAGACTGTTCATCCGGCCGCCCAACTCACCCAACCCATGATCGATATTCAGGCGGGCATTTTTCATATGAACGGTGGCATCGGCTATTTTCTGCTCGAAGGCCTCGGCAGAAATAGCCGGATCTCGCAGAGCCGTAATAAAATCCGACATACCATTCAATATGTTGTCATTCTTCGGTGGATTAAGATCAAACTGCTCAGAACTGCCCGCAGGCGAGCTGACGGTCAATTCCAACCCATTGAAAGGGATCTTGGTGCCAGCAGTGTAGTTACCCGTTTGCAACGTATTGCCACCGGCATCCTTGATATCATAGGTATCAGGCGGACCTATGGTGGTTGAGACGGTATAAGTGTTGCTGGGCAGTGCCGAGTTATAATTGGACTTATAGAAATTATCAAAGTTACCCTGATCGCCTATCCCGACCTTGATATTTGCGGTGGTTGCACTGGCGGTTCTTCTGGTCGCCACGATTTCAAACAGATCCTGCCCGGAATCATTGGCAGCGATTTGTACTGTGGGTGAGACCTGAATATTTCGCTGACCTGGATCACCCTGATAAATATATTTTCCGTTGACGTCTTTTATATATGGCTGGGTCTTGCTCTGATTGCCACCAAATATAAATTCACCCGATGAGTTTTTGCTATTCATCAGGTCGAACATCTGCTGCTGCAACCCTTCAAGCTCGCTGGCAATAGCCTTGCGATCATCCATGCTGATAGCGCCATTATTTGACTTCTGGATCAGGGTCTGGGCACTAAGCATCGCATTGTTAATCGACGTTAATACCGTCTCCTCATGCCCCAAACTGTTTTCCAGCAAGCTGCCATTGACACTGTACTGCTTGAACAGGTCAATCTCCTTGGTCAGTGCCATCTTCTGGCTCATTCCTGCGGGATCTTCTCCGGCTGTCTGAAATTTATTACCGGTTTGCAACTGTTGATAGGCCTTCTCCAGACGCTCATTGACACTGTTGAGGGAATATAAATTCCGGTCGTAGATCATGTTAGTGGTGATGCGCATGACGTTACCTCACGGAAGAGAGCAGTGTATCGAAAATGGTTTTGGCCGTGCTGACGATTTGCGCCGATGCCGCATAGGATTGCTGGAAGCGGATCAGATTGGCAGCTTCCTCCTCCAGATTGACCCCAGACACGCTTTCAAAGATGCCGGTGCTCTGGATAAGCTTGGACTCATTGGCCTTGAGCAGCGTTTTTGCCTGACTGGTATTGTTACCCACTTCCATCACCAACCCGGAATAGGCCTGATTGAAGGTCATCTTGTCGTTGGTCGTCCCACCATTGGTGCTCTTGCGCACCAGATCCTTGTTTTGCAGCTCGGCCAGAACCAGGCCATTGCTGTTATCGGCAAAGCCATTGCTGTTGTAACTGAGCTTGAAGCTGTCACCGGCATCCACCGTTCCGGTGATGCTGAACTCGTAGCCTGGCGCCTGTTTCGGGTTGGCATAGACTGCAGCTCCGGCGGGGAAAGGGTTAACGATAGCCGACATCAGGTTTTGCCCCTTGCTGCTCGCGGGGGCCGTGCCAATCAAGGTAGTACCATCGGCTTGGAAAACCTGATAGTTACCACTGCCATCAATTTTGACCACCTGGGGCGCTGTCGGGCTCAGACTATTGGTACCAAAACCTGACCCTGCACCTGTATTAAATACGCCACCCAGTTTGATATCAGCCCCGCCGCCATTATTGGTGGTCTTTTCCGCTTTAAGCGGAGAAGCCAGGGCCAAATCTTCCGGCCGGGTGATCAGCTGACCCAGACCGGCGGCCGCACTTTTGGTGGGTTGCAGCAACAGTCTGTCACCCGCAGCCGGCGCACCGGTGAGATCGATTGAAATGCCGTGACCCGTGAGTTCAAACGTTACAGGAGGGGTCGTGCCAGTCGCCACAGAGGTTCGATTACCAGACTTGTCCAGCGAGAACACCTCATAACCGGTGGCGCTGCTAAAGCGCACTTCGTAATCAAACGGGGTCACTGATGTCCCCTTGCCCGGCACGAAGCTGACATTAGCCTCAACAGTTCCTGTATTGTCGTCGTAGGGTAATCCCTTGCTGGTTGGCAGGGTGAAGATATCACCGCCAATTTCATTATCCAGATCCATCCCGAGGCGGTTCTGCTGGTTCATTGCATCGGCCATCGCCACGGCCAGCTGCCCCAGTTCTCGCTTGGTAGGCTCAAGGTCGGTACGCGCCTTGAACAGCCCCCCCATGGCGCCACCAAACGTATCGTGGTCGATGGTAGCCTGATTATCCCCCAGAGTCAGTTGCAGCTCCTGATCTCGGGAGTCAGGATCTCCTGCAATCACCTTGAACTGGGCGACGCCCCCATCGAGGATCAGCGAATGGCCGGTGCTCATATTGACCAGCATGCTGCCGTTGGGTTGGGCTACGGTGCGAATATCCATCTTCTCCGACAGCTGGCGGATCGCCTCATCCCGCTGATCAAACAGCATCAGGTTCTCTTCGGGTGACCCCTGGGTGCGGATGATGGCCTGATTAAGATCATTGATGCTGGTGAGCAGGCTGTTGACCTGCTTGGTTTCATCTTCAATACGGGTGTTGAGGGTATCGCTCTGCTTGTCGAGCTGCGCCGAGAGGGTATGAAAACGGTTGACCATGCCACTAAACTCCGTCATCACCACCTTGCGCCCACCGATCTCGGCAGGCGATTCATTGGCAGAGTGAAATGACTTGAAGTAGGAGGTGATGGCTGCCCCCACGCTGTTGCTGGTATCCCCAAGCAAGCTGTCAACGCCAGCCAGCTGTTCATAATGGGTCAGGGAGGCATGATAAGCAGAGGTATCACGGCGCACCTCCCCCTGCATATAGTCGTTGATTACCCGCTGGGTCTTGATGTCACCGGTCCCCAGACCGATGGTATTGGTATACACCAGCGTACGCTCACGCACATAGCCCTGGCTATTGACGTTCACTATGTTGTTACTGGTGGTCTGCAGCAGGCGTTGCTGTGCCAGCACGCCCGATGAACCAATCCCAAGCAGGTCGCTTGCCATACGTTACAGCTCCATCTCGTTGTATTGGGCAATGGCATCACTGCGCAATACCTGTTTCAATTTTCTGGCGTAGTGCGGGTCGGTGGCATAACCCGCCTGTTGCAGCGCCTCAAAGTAGCGATCGGGACTATCCACCTTCGCCAGGGCGCCCTTGTAGCGAGAGCCGGAAGTGAGGAAGTCCACGTAGTCGTTGAAGCTCTCTTCAAACGACTCATAGGAGCGAAATGCCGCTTTCTGGCGGGAGGCGACGCCTTGCTCATACTCGAGCGTGCTGACCACCGCCTTTGGCCCTTCCCAGCGCGGATCGGCCTTGATGCCAAACAGGTTATGAGTCACCTGCCCCTCGCCATCCTTGATCACCCGCTTGCCCCAACCGCTCTCCAGTGCCGCCTGGGCGACCAGTACCGCCGGGCTTAACCCCAGCTTGTCGGCCGCTTTCTTGGCCAGCGGCATCAGGCGATTGACGAACTCTTCCGGTGTATCGAACTCTTTGCCCCCACTACCGGTGGCACTGCCCTCTTCGCTGGCCATGCGTCCCATGGGCGGAATGCTGCGGTGCGGTCGACGGGGCATAGTGAGTGCGTGGCTCTCCTTGACCCCCTCGGTCATCTCTCTTTCAGCAAAATCTTTGCCAACTTTTGATGCCGCGATCAAATCATCGGCAGCGGCCGTGGGTGGCTGATAGGGTTTGTAGGTCCGTTCGGTGCGCTGTGGCATCTTGAGCACCCGTCCATCCTGATGGGTAAAGGTCTCGGGAGAGAGCTGCTTGGCCACCATGTCAGCCAATCCCAGTCCCCCCTTGCTGGACATGTCGGCGACCCTCTGCTCATCCAGCATCCCTTCATAGAACTGGGTATAGCTGCTGTTCATCGGGTTGTCCTGAGTCAACACCCCGTTGGCCTGACGCATGCTCTGAAACAGCATCTGGGTAAAGATTGACTCGAACTGGCGTGACGCACTCTTGAGCGCTTCGGCCTGCCCCTCTTTGCTTTGGCCCATCTGGCGCAGACGATCCAGGTTCTTGATGTCCTGTACCATCCCGAGATTCATGCCGCTGTTGCTGTCAAACTCCGCCATTTTGCTTACCTCATTGCCACCCGTGGCAACCACTTGCCGCTTGTTACAATATGACCAGTTGCCCCTCGATGGCGCCTGCCTGCTGCAGCGCCTCAAGGATGGCCATCAAATCACCGGGGGCGACCCCGACCTGATTGACCGCCCGGACCAAATCGTCTAGGGTCGCACCGGTATCAAACTTGAACATCCGCCCCGGCTCTTGCTGGACATTGATGGTCGAGTTGTTAGTCACCGTCGTCTCTCCTCCCGCCAACGGGTTGGGCTGGGAGACCTGCTGGTTTTCGGCGATGGTCACCGTCAACCCGCCATGGCTGATGGCCGCCGGTTTGAGCTTGACCTGACTGCCGATCACTATGGTGCCGGTGCGGGAGTTAACGATGATCTTGGCCGCCTCGTTGGCCGGATCCACCTCCAGATTCTCGATGGTGGCGAGATAGGAGACACGCTGACCCGGATCCCGCGGGGCATAGACCTTGACCGAGGTGGCATCGAGCGCCTGAGCGGTATTGGGCCCCACCAGATCGTTGACCACATCGGCCAGACGGCGCGCTGTAGTAAAGTCGGGTCGGTTAAGGTTGAAGGTGATGGTGTCCCCCTGACTGAAGGAGTTGGGCACCTCCCGCTCCACGGTCGCACCGTTGGCAATCCGCCCGACGGTCGGGGTATTGATCACTACCTTGGAACCATCAGCCCCCTCGGCCCCCAGACCACCGACCACCAGACTGCCCTGGGCGACCGCATAGACCCGCCCATCGAGCCCTTTCAGGAAGCTTTGCAACAGGGTGCCGCCCCGCAGGCTCTTGGCCTCGCCAATGGCAGAGACCGTTACGTCGATGGTCTGGCCCGGCTTGGAGAAGGGGGGCAAGTCGGCATGGATCGCCACCGGTGCCACATCCTTGATCTTGGGCTTGATATTATCCGGCACCTTGATGCCAAAATTGTTGAGCATGGTACGGAAGGTCTGCTCGGTGAAGGCGTTGTTCTTCTCGCCAGTGCCGGGTAACCCCACCACCAGACCGTAACCAATTAGCTGGTTGTTACGCACCCCTTCAACCGAGCTGATGTCCTTGATCCGGGCCGCATTGGCCACGCCCAAGGGCAGCAGACAGCAGAGCAGAGTGACAAGACGGAGTGACTTCATAACATCTCCTAGAGCGGCCACCAGGGACCATTGAAAAAGCTGGTAAGCCACCCTTGCTCCTGGCTATTGGCCAGATCGCCGGTACCACCGTAGTAAATGCGGGCATTGGCCACTTTCTGGGACGAAACGCTGTTATCAGACGTCACGTCCTCCGGGCGAATAAGGCCGGTGATCCGGATATATTCATTGCCATTGTTGAGCATGATCCACTTCTCGCCGCGCACCACCAGATTGCCGTTGGGCAGCACCTTGGCCACGCTGACCGAAATATTGCCCTGCAGGCTGTTGCTCTGATCCGCCTTGGCCTGGCCCTTGAACGCGCTGTCTTGAGCAATGGAGGCTGAGAGATCATAGGGGCTGGCGGTCACGGGCACGCCACCCAACTTGACCGGGTCCAGATTGAACTTGTTATTCTTGCCACTCTGGGTATTGGCCTTTTTCGAGGCGGAGGTCGACTCCGACAACTCGATGGTAATGATGTCGCCCACCTTGTGCGCCTTGATATCCGAATAGATGCCATTGACCTGATCCGGCTGGAAAATCGCCCCTGTCGGTCGCACCGACACCGGCTCCGACTCCCCATAGACGGGGGAAAACTCGGGATCATCAGGCTTGGGCGTATTGGGAGTGCTGCTACACCCTCCCAGCACCAGCAATCCCAGCATCCATACGGCTTTCATCATGCACCTCCTAATTAGGTACGCTGGATCAGGAAGGACATCATGCCGTCCACGGCGGAGAGCACCTTGGAGTTCATCTCGTAGACCCGCTGAGCCTGAATGAGGTTCACCAGCTCTTCGGTCACGTTGACGTTGGAAGTCTCCAGCATCCCCTGCTTGATCACCCCCAAGCCATCGGCACCGGCAGTCCCCTGAGCGGCAGCACCGCTGGATTGGGTCTCGACAAACATGTTCTCCCCCATCGGCTGCAAGCCGCTGGCGTTGACGAAGTCGGAGATGTTGATCTGACCGACGACCTGAGAAGCGCCATCGCCCTTGAGCTGCACCGAGACCTGACCATCTTCACCCACCGTAACGCTCTGGGCGTTTTCCGGGATCTGGATTTCCGGTTGCAGCGGGTAGCCATTACCCGGGGTCACTATGGTCCCTTCATCGTTGAGGGTGAACTGACCGTTGCGGGTATAGGCCGCACTACCATCCGGCAGCTGAATTTCAAAGTAGCCACGACCACTGATCATCAAATCGAGCGAGTTGTCGGTGGTTTGCACGTTGCCCTGGCTGTGGTTTTTCTGGGTCGCCACCACCTTGGCACCCGCCCCCAGCATCAGGCCGGAGGGGAGCTCGGTATCGGCAGAGGAGCGGCCACCGGGCTGGTTGATGTTTTGATACAGCAGATCTTCAAAGATGGCCCGTGACTTTTTGAAGCCCACGGTGCTGGCGTTCGCCAGGTTGTTCGAAGTGACCGAAATATTGGTCTGCTGTGCATCCAACCCGGTCTTGCTGATCCAGAGTGCGGGATTCATAGGTAACTCCTTGATTAGCTGATTCGCAGCAGTTGGGTTTGAGCTTCATCATTCTCTTCGGCCGTCTTCATGATTTTGACCTGGGTTTCGAACTGGCGTTGCAGCCGGATCAGGTTGGTCATCTCATCCACCACATTGACGTTGCTCCCCTCAAGGGAGCCGGCAATCAGGCCGACATTGGCAGAGGCGGGTTCATTCTGGCCATCTTTGCGGCGAAACAGACCATCTTGCCCCTTCTCCACCGCATCGGCGGCCGGGTTGACCAGCTTGATCCGCTGAAAATCTTCCGGCAAGTTGGCGGCTGCCCCTTCCGGTCGACCGCTGATGGTGCCATCCCGATTAATCTCGAGTTTCTCCATCGGCATCGGCAACACGATTGGCTGACCACCGTCATCCACTACATTCAGGCCGGTCGAGGTTTGTAAGTTGCCGGTCGCATTGACCTGCAAATTCCCCATGCGGGTATAGGCCTCACCGCCCTTGGGATCCTGCACGGCAATCCAGCCAGGACCATCCACCGCCACGTCCAGATCCCGTCCGGTGGTCATCAGCATGCCATGCTGCAGGTTCTGCCCCGGGCGCTCAGCCATGGCAAAGACCCGGCTTGGCAAGCCCTCTCCGAACGCCTGCATGCTTCTGGCCTGCTCAAAATCGGACTTGAAGCCGGTGGTATTGGCATTGGCGAGGTTGTTGCCCCGAACAGCCAGGCTGTTCATGGTCTCTTTGGCCCCGGACATGGCGATATAAAGCAGGTGATCCATGGAATTCTCCGTCAAACAGATGACTCTGACAGGAGAAATGCAATTAGAGTGCCAACAGCAGAAATATGGGGGGATAAGGAGGATGGGAATGCGACAGAAACAGAGAGGGGGGCCAAGCCCCCTCTCATTATCATGTATTGCGCGATTAACGGATCTGCAGGATGGTTTGCTGCAGCGAACTGTTGACCTCCAGAGAACGGGAGTTGGCCTGGAAGTTACGCTGAGCAGTGATCAGATCCACCAGCTCCGAGGTCAAATCCACGTTGGACTGCTCGAGCGCCGATGATTTGATGGTCCCGAAAGTACCCGAGTTCGGCGTCCCCGGCAACGCCTCACCAGAGAGCAGGGATTGGCGCCAGGAGGTATCGCCGACCTGAGTCAATCCTTGCGAGTTGGCAAACTTGGCCATCGCCACCATGGCGACTTTAATGGTAGTTGCGTTACTGTAGGTCGCGGACACAATACCATCTGGCGTGATCTCGACCTTGGTCAAACGACCGACAGTAGAACCATCCTGTGTCAACTTACTGACTTCAAATGGTGATGAATATTGGGTTACTGTCCCAAACACAATATCAACCTGTTGGGTAGGATCTGCGCCATTTGTAATAATACCGGCCCCAGGATTAGGCCCAGTAATTGTACCTAAAGGTTCCGTTTTTAATGTTGCTGGTGAAATCGCATTCATTTTACCATCAGAACCAAACGTAATCTGCGCAGCTTTCGGAGCTTGCGCCAAAGTTCCCGTCATGGTGGGCGCCGTGCCTCCTTCAATGTCAATAGGCTTGTCACCTTGATAAAGGTACATACGCCAAGATGGAGGATCCGCAGGCTTGGTTGGATCTGTTGTGTCAGCATCTTTGACAAAATATTGCGTAATCGTATGAGGTTCTCCAAGAGAGTCATAGATCACTACTGATGTAGATGAAGAATAAGTCTTTGAATCTTTCGGATCAAAATTCGAAGGTGTAAATAACTGTGGTTTAGTTGTTGAGGTTGAAGGTAAATTGAAACTCGCTTCTATTTTACTTGTTTTCACAGGCTCACCCGCCCGATCTGGGATCTGGATAGGTTTGGTTGCGTTAATACTCACTGCTTTCGGAGACCCATCTTCGTTAATCTCATACCCTTGCAGATAATGGCCCTGATTATTGACCATATAGCTGTTTTCATTGAGCTTGAAGGCCCCGGCACGGGTATAGGTGCGATCCAGATTGGTCAACCCATCCGAAGTCACAAAGAAGCCATTCCCCTGAATCGCCAAGTCCAGTGCGTTATTGGTAAATTGCAGCGCCCCCTGATGGAACTGTTGGGCAACCGCCCCGGTCGCTACACCGTTACCGACCTGGGTCTTGGCATTGACAAAGATGGAGTTGGCGTAGACATCCGCAAACTCGGCACGGGACTCTTTAAAGCCCATGGTGTTAACGTTGGCAATGTTGTTGGCGGTGACGTTCAAGTCTTTTTGTGCCGCGTTGACACCGCTCAAGGCATTGTTAAATGACATATCCAGCTCCTTAGATCGATGCTGTCGACGTGGTTTTTGACGGTGTAACCGTCAGATTTGAATTGGTGCCTGAAATTTGCAGAATATTGTTCAGATATTCGCTCCCCAGCCCTCTCAAGTTGAGACGAGTCGGGTTGGTGGCATTGCCCAAAGCAACGCTATCTACTTTGGCATAAGCAAATGTGGCAATACTTTCCGACTTCCCATCGAGCGCACCACTAGCTTTGATGACATATTTGCCTGAAGCGACTCGGTTACCGGCCTTGTCTTTACCATCCCAAGCAATTTCCACATTACCTTTTTGGTCGCCTTCGAGGGGAAACTCCTTGATAACCTGCCCCTTTTCATCCTCAACGGTGATTTTGACATTCGAATATTTATTCGTTGTGCCAACAGCAACAACTGCAGATAAAGGACCATCCTTGTCTAGAAATCCTGTATTGCCTTGTAACAGCACATTTTGTCCAACCAAAGAAGACGCTTGGAGAGCCTGGCTGGAAATCATCTGGTCATTAAGCTTACCCATTTGAGTAGACAGGCTACTGATCCCCTCAGACGTAGACATAGAGGCCATCTGGGAGAGCATCTGGGCATTGTCGACAGGTTTGAATGGGTCTTGATACGACAATTGCATTGTTAGCAGCTTCATAAACGAAGCCTGATCCAGCTCTTTCTTCGGCGTTGTAGTGGTGCCTGTCGTCTGGGTCGTGGTACGGCTGATGCCGTTCACATTATTGGTTGTATCGACCATGCTGCATCCCTCCTATCAGGACTTGCCAAGCTGGAGCGTCTGCTGCAGCATCTTCTTGGCCGAATCTGCAACCTGTACGTTGGTCTGGTAGCTGCGCGAGGCGTTGATCATGTCGGCCATCTCTTCAACCATATTGACGTTTGGCTTGAAGATAAAACCGTCTTTATCCGCCATCGGGTGGTTGGGGTTGTACTCCTTGAGCAGTGGCGCCTTGCTCTCGACAATCCCCTTCACCTCAACCCCGACCGAGCCCTGCTTGTCAGACATAGCCTGATCGAGCTGAGCGGCAAAGACTGGCCGCCTGGCGTGGTAAGTATTTTCCACACTGGAGCTGACGCTGTCTGCGTTGGCCATGTTGCTGGCAACCGTGTTGAGGCGCACTGACTGTGCGCTCATAGCCGAGCCTGCTATGTCAAAGACCTTGAACAAACTCATCACTGCTCTCCTTTCAGGGCCTTGAGCAGGCCACTGATCTTGCTATTCATAAATTCAAGGGAGGTTTGATACTCGAGGCTATTGCGCAGAAATTCGCTGCGCTCCTGCTGCACATCGACTGTATTGCCGTCACCGGTATCCGGTTGCAGCGGGTTGCGATATTGCACGGTACCTGGGGCGTCCATATTCAAGGCAAAGTGCTTTTCGCTGGTCGTTGCCAAACCAAACCCCTGATGCGACTGGGCCTCCTGCAATGCCTGAGCAAAATTGACATCCCTGGCTTTGAAGCCCGGGGTATCTGCGTTGGCAATATTGCTGGAAAGCACCTCAGCACGCTTGGCGCGAACGCTTATGGTGTGTTGATGCACACCGAATGCCTTGTCAAATGAAAGAGCCATAGCACACCTCCTGCTTGGTTTATTTTGTTTGCAAGAGGTGTGCCATAAGCAAATCACTCAGTTCGATGGTTTGGGTATGAGCACATTTCAGACCGAAAACGACAGGAGCATCTCGTGCCCTGAGTCAGACGGCATCATTTGGCCACCTTAAGGTTTCAACCACTTTTGCAGTGGCGAGATATGTGTAGGTAAATAGAAAGACTGAGCGGTAGATTAAGAAAGAGGGAAGCTCGTAGCTTCCCTCTTTGCATGGACTGGCAATATTCGGCAGACCCCGAATATCAAGGCCATCAGGCCTATTTGACCTTGTAGACAATCCCCGGATTGCAGCGGATCATCTCGAACCGATCGGTTAACCCGGCCAGTGACTCCGACGCGCCCAGCATCAGATATCCACCGGGATTGAGACTGGCAGCAAACTGGTTGAGGATCTTCGACTTCACTTCCGGCGCAAAATAGATGAGCACGTTACGGCAAAAGATAATGTCAAACTTGCCGAGCAGACTATAACTCTCCAACAAGTTGAGTGGCCGGAAGGTGGTCAATTTTCTGACTCGCTCAGCGACCCGCATCTTGTTGTCACCGTAGGGCTCAAAAAACATCTTCTTGCGCTCCGGTGACAAACCGCGCGCCAGAGCAAGGCTATCGTAAACGCCTTCCTTACACTGATTGAGCATGGTCGTCGAAATATCCGTCCCGACAATCTGCACGCCACCAGGCAAGGTCCCCGGCTTTTTCATCTGCTGCTCCAGTGCCGTCATGGCAATGGAATAGGGCTCCTGACCTGACGAGGATGCAGCCGACCAGATCTTGATGGGGCGGCCACTTTTCCCCAACTCGGGGAAAATCTTGTCAGTAAGAAGCTGAAACGGATAGGTATCACGAAACCAGAGGGTCTCGTTGGTCGTCATGGCATCCACCACGGCCATTTTCAGGTCACGCTCTCGCACACTCATAGCACGGGTAACCAGATCAGACAGACTCTCGATGCCAAACTGAGCCATCAAAGGTGAAAGACGGCTCTTCACCAGATACTGTTTGTTATCCCCCAGCACAATTCCGCTCTGTACCGCCAGAAAGTTGCTGAACTGTTTGTATAAGTCGTCCGAAAGTGTCTTCATGCAGCTGTTCTTCTTTATTAGAGTGCGTTTTGTACGGCCTTGGCCAATTCATCAGGCTGGAACTTGGCGATAAAATTGTTCGCACCAACTTTCTGCACCATTGCCTGGTTGAATACTCCACTGAGCGAGGTGTGCAGAATAACATGCAAATCCTTGAGATTGGGATTATTCCGGATCTCGGCAGTGAAGGTATAGCCATCCATTTCCGGCATTTCAATATCCGAAATAACCAGCGCAACCTGATCCTTGATAGGACCATTTTTGGTCATTTCCAGCAGCATGTTCAATGCTTCGCGGCCATCTTTTGCCAACACGCACTCGACACCGATAGCCTCAAGCGCACGTTGTACCTGTTTGCGTGCCACTGAGGAGTCATCCGCAACAAGAACAGGACGCCCCAGAGTCGGGTGGTCGACACTGGCCTGAACCAACTCCTCACTAACATCCGTTGCAACCGGCGAAATTTCGTTCAATATCCGCTCAACATCAAGGATTTCGACCAACTCGCCATCGACTTCAGTCACTGCTGTCATGTAGTTGATGCGACCCGCACCTTTGGGCGGAGGCAGGATGGATTCCCAGTTCATATTGATGATGCGCTCGACCGAATGCACCAAAAAGCCCTGAATAGAGCGGTTGTACTCGGAGATGATAATGAAGCATTTGCTCAGATCATCAATCGGGCGTTTGCCAACCGCCATGCTGAGGTCGATAACCGAGATCGTCTGGCCACGAATATGAGCCACTCCGCGAATGCAGGAGTTCAATTTTGGCATCACGGTCAAGGGGGGGCACTGCAACACTTCACGCACTTTGAATACGTTGATGCCAAATCTTTGACGTCCATTGAGACGAAACAACAACAACTCCAGCCGGTTTTGCCCCACTAGCTGGGTACGTTGGTTGACCGAGTCCAGGATACTGGCCATAAACACTCCCTAAAAACGCTTGGCATTAATCATGCATGCGTGATGGATTGCGTCAGACTATCGATGTGACAACGAACAGATTCTGAAGCAATCATAGTTAAATATGGTGATATGCGTGAACAACTTATCGACCAACGAGCGAAAATGATTAACCGACTTTTACTCATCAGCCTCTTTTTTGGCAGCATATCTTCCAGCTACGCCTCGGACGTCACTACTTATCTGCAAGAAAAGGCACAAGAGTTCGTTTATAGCCAGCTGGATATTCCGTTGGATGCCAGAGCCGAGGTTACCTCTGCCACGCTGGATGAACGGCTCCCACTGACCCGCTGCGAAGATCTGCTCACCATCAGCTTACCAGCAAAAATGGAAATTCGCCGCAATACAACAGTTTACCTTAAGTGTGAGGAAGACAAACCTTGGGACGTCTATCTCCCGGTGCGTGTCAGTATTCAAAAGCCCTATGTCACTGTGACCAACCCCATCGCCAAGGGGGACCTGCTGAGCGAAAGCCAGCTGGTGTTGGCCTATCAGGATCAGACCCTGATCCGCGGCGACTACCTGACTGACACCGCCCCTCTTGTCGGAGTACGCAGCAAGCGGGAGCTAAAACCGGGGCAACCCATCCGTTTGAGCCAGGTTTGTGTCGTGTGCAAAGGGGATCAGGTCACCTTGACGGCAGAAAACAGCAACTTCCAGATCAAAACCATGGCCCGAGCCTTGCAAGATGGCAGCTTCGGAGAGATCATCAAACTCGTCAATATTCGCTCCGGCAAAACCGTTGAGGGTAAAGTCAGTGCGGTAGGTGCCGTATCGGTCACTTTTTAAATCCGGATCCTTGACAACTTTTTTCTAAAGTTTTGATCTGCCGCACCGATAAACAGGTAAGCAAACCTTAAAGCAGACGAAGGTAACTAAAATGGCCATCAACAATATCAACAACTTGGCGAATAATCGGTTGCAAAATACCGCTAATAGCCAGGGGACAGGCAGCAAGTCAGTCACCTCATCGCCCGAAAACAAAGCGGCTACTGTCAAGCTGGACTCCGTCTCCTTGACCAGTGAGGCGCAACAATTGCAAAAGATGCAACAAAACCTCAATACCGCCTCGACCGGCAATGAGAGCAAGGTCGAACGGCTGAAAAAAGCCGTCGCGAGTGGCGAATATCAGGTTAACAGCGACGCTGTGGCCAAGAAGATGTTCAGTTTCGAGGCCAATCTGGACAAAGTTCTGGGATGATGGATTTACCTTCGTTACTGCACACCCAAGATGATTACCTCAGCCAGATGCAAGGCATTCTGGAAGAGGAGTTCAGCTTGCTCGAACAGCATCAGGCACTGGCCCTGCCCGCACTGACCGAGCGCAAACAGCAGTTGCTTGCTGCGATAGAAACGCTGGACAAGACACTGGCAGAAATGCCGGAACTGGCACTGCAGCTGGCAGCCTATCCCGACGAGATGGCACAGCTTCGTGCAAAACTGGATGCTTGCCAGGCACAAAATGATGTCAACGGTCGCTTGCTTGAATTGAGCATCGTCTCCAACCGTCGTCTGGCAACCTTTCTGAGTCAGCTGCGCGATCGCAACAGCCTCACCTATGACGCCAAGGGTAACACTCGCTCTGGCACCCGCTCCTACGGTATCAAGGCCTGACATCTCTTATCAGGCCTTGCATTTTTGCTCTCCGTTTTAAAGCACCAGTCGCAACAACTCTCGCCCGTCCTCACACGCATTGACGCGCAATACTCCGTCCTCATAGCTCCCGTAACTGGCAGGCAATTCGCCGCGCGGGAAACAGATTGACCCCGGGTTCATCAATACCCGCTCCCCCTGCCACTCCAGCACCGGCACATGGGTGTGGCCGCTCAGGAACAGACTACCCGCCGGAAGCTGAACCTCGTCCGGGCGATAAAGATGGCCATGGCTGACAAACCAGCGCCGCTCATCAATCAGCAACTGGTTGTAGGGGGCGGTGATGGGAAAGCGCAACAGCATCTGATCCACTTCGGAATCACAATTGCCCCGCACCGCGATGATCTGCGGTGCCAACTCGTTGAGCCGATCGGCCACCGCGGCCGGGTTATATCCCCCCGGCAGAGGATTGCGCGGGCCATGGTTGAGCAGATCGCCGAGCAGCAGATAGTGATCCGGCTGCCAGGGCTCAAGTTGGGTCAGCACCCGCTCCAGCGCAATGATGCTGCCGTGGATGTCGGAAATGATGGCAAGTTTCATGAAATGCTCCTCACTGCGGGCTGAAATAGAGATCCTTGGTGGCAATCGTCCCTTTCAAATTCTGGCTGGGCAGCCCTCGCAGCGCGGGATCGACCAGTCTCATCTGATTGTAATGATACACGGGGAGGATCGGCGCCTCCTCAAGCAGCAACTGTTCGGCATGCCGGTAGAGTTCAACCCGGCTCGCGCTGTCCAGCGTATTGGCCGCCTGCTCCAGCAGCAGATCAAAGTCGGGATTGCAGTAGCCGCTCTCGTTGCGCAGATCCTGACAACGGAAGCTGCCCAGCATGGCTGACGGCTCCACGTAATCGCCAAACAGGAAGCTTCTGGCCACCTGGAAATCACCGCTATCCTTGGCCACCTGATAGGCGCCCCACTCCAGACTGTTGAGGGTGACCTGCACCCCCAGCTTCTGCCACATGGCGGCAATGGCCATCGCCATCTGCTTGTGGGTTTCTGCGCTGTTGTAGGTAATGCTCAGCTTGAGTGGATTGGCACTGTTATACCCGGCCGCTGACAGCAACGCTGCCGCTTTGGCCTGGCGGGTTGGCATATCTTCAAGCGCCACAGGCAATATCACCCGGGGGTAACCCGGCATCTCCGGCAACAGCGACCATGCCGCCTGTTCATCCTGCCCGCTCACCGACCCAATGAGCTGCTGTCGATCAACCGCCATGGAGAGCGCCTGACGCACCCGCACATCCTGCAGTTCGGGTCGCTTCAAATTGAACGCATAGAGATAGGTGCCAAACAGCGGCAAGCCCCAGAGCCGCTCCGGAGACTCGCGCTTCATCTTCTGGTAATAGCCGAGGGAGACCTTGTTGGTGAGCTGGATTTCACCAGCCTCATAGCGCAGCCGTTCGGCATGTTGCGAGGTGATAGGCAGATAGGTGACACGCCCGATACGGGTGTGAAGGTCATCCCAGTAGTGGATATTGCGCTCGGCTTCTATCCGCTCGTTTGGCGTCCAACTTGTCAGCCGGTAAGCACCATTGCTCACCAGCTTGCCGGGCTCGGTCCACTGCTTGCCAAATTTGGCTATCGCCTTCTGATTGATTGGCACAAAGGGGCGCTGACTGATGAGCTGCAGGAAATAGGGAGCCGGCCGCTCCAGAGTGATTTTCAAAATCTGATCGCTTTGCGCTTCAATGCCAAGATTGCCGAGCTCCAGCGCACCGGCATAGATAGATTGCGCATTGTTGATCCCCGTTGCCAGCAGCAATCCGGCAGAAGGGGAGTTGATGGCCGGATCGAGCAGACGGCGCCAGGCATAGACAAAATCAGCGGCCACCAGCGGCTCGCCATTGGACCATTTCAGTTGAGGGCGCAGGAAGAATCGCCACTCCAGCCCATCTTCACTCACCTCCCAGCGCTGTGCCTGAGCAGGAACGATATTCCCCTGCCCATCTTCGCTGACCAGCCCTTCAAACAGATCGACCAGTACCGCCTCCCCCGGAAAACCGGAGCGCACCAGCGCCGGATCCAGCGACTCCGGCTCGGCACCGTTGCCCTTTACCAGGGTTTGCCGATCGGCAAGCAGAGGCTGCCGCTCAACGGTGGTGGCATGGGCCAGTGGCCCTGCCAGCACGGCAAGCAATAGCGGGGAGAGCCAGCGTTGCGCCAGCTTGGGGAAGAAACCATACCTCATGACAAAACCTCGAATAAAACCACTGCAGGAGGGGAAGGCCGACGGCGCGCCTGATGAATGCCTGATGCCGCTCTTGTTATCCCCGAAAACGCCCCGTATTGTATCGGGCTTGCCCGGGAGATGGAGTCTTTCGGGTTAATTTTTTCAGGAGTTTTTATGGGTTATGAGTGGCTGGCCCTCGCGTCGGCCAGTTTATGGGCAATTGCAGCGCTAATTTCGGTCAAACCGGCCCGTCATCTCGGCGCATTTGCCTACAGCCGCTGGCGCATGTTTCTGGTCAGCCTGATGCTCGGCACCATGAGTCTGTTCACCGGTGGCTGGCAAACCCTCACCGCAAGCGCCCTGCCCCTGCTCGCCATCTCGGGGCTGGTCGGCATCTTCGTGGGCGATACCGCGCTGTTTGCCTGCATGAACCGGTTGGGGCCAAGACGCAGTGCCCTGCTCTTCTCCTGCCATGCGCTGTTTTCCGCCCTGCTTGGGCTCTGGCTCTTTAATGAACAGCTGACGGGCTGGCGACTGCTGGGAGCCATGCTGGTCTTTGCTGGCGTGATGCTGGCGATCCTGTTTGGCAGACGCAGTAGCAGCAACGAGTGGGAGCAGATCCGTGGCAATCTGGCGCTGGGAATAGGCCTTGGCCTGACGGCGGCACTGTGTCAAAGCGTGGGAGCCATCATCGCCAAGCCGGTGATGATGAGTGGTGAGGTGGATGCGGTGAGTGCATCGGGTATCCGGATGGGCAGTGCCCTGCTGGCCCACTGCGTCCTGCGGCTTGGGCGCTTGCCGCTGGCCATGCCGCTCAAACCGGTCAATCGCCAGATCCTCGCTATGATTGCCACCAACGGTTTTCTGGCGATGGGGCTGGGGATGACGCTGATCCTGATGGCGCTGCGGCAGGGCGAGGTGGGCATGGTGGCCATTCTCTCCTCTACCACACCGGTACTGCTGCTGCCGCTGTTGTGGTGGCACTCGGGGGAGCGGCCATCCATTGCCGCCTGGGCGGGGGCACTGATTGCCACCCTGGGCACCGCGCTGGTGCTGGGTTTCAGCACTCACTGACACCCGGCCCCCCCCTGATCAGAACAGGGCAATCTCCTCAGCGGTCAGCTCGCGGTATTCACCGGGTGCCAGCTCGTCATCCAGCGTCAAACCGCCCACCCGCTCGCGATGCAAGCCAACGACCTTGTTGCCGATGGAGGCAAACATCCGCTTGACCTGATGGTACTTGCCTTCGTGGATGGTCAGGCGGGCCTCGCACTCGCCGAGAATTTCCAGCTGGGCAGGACGGGTTTTATCGGTCTCGTTACGCAGGTAGACCCCTTCGGCGAACAGCTCGATTGCATCCGGGCTCACCGGATCGGCCAGCCAGACGTGATAGGTCTTGGCACACTCGTGGCGCGGCGAGGTGATGCGGTGGGACCATTGACCATCGTCGGTCACCAGCACCAGACCCGTGGTATCGAGGTCGAGGCGACCCACTACGTGCAGCTTGCCCATCGCCGGTTCATCCATCAGGAAGAAGACGGTCGGGTGATCCGGATCCTCGTTGGAGCAGACATACCCTTCCGGCTTGTGCAGCATGAAATAGCGGTTGCGCTGCTCCAGCGTCAGCAGCACGCCGTCAAACTCGATCTGGCTCTGCTCATTGATATGAAAGGCGGGCTGCTTGACCACAATACCATCCACCATGACCTCGCCCTGACGGATCAGTTTGCCTGCCAGCGAGCGGGTCAAATCGGAACAATCGCACAGAAATTTATCAAGCCGCATTCACAACCTCGGAGTCCAACAAGTAAAGGGGCGTCATTATATCGGGCGGGGGCGACAACGCCACTGTTAAGGGGTTGCCAATTATGACGAACTGGTCATCCGATGTTACACTTCTCCGGTGTGATCCATCCGAACGATACTCATAATAATAAGAGTCAGGAAGCCCTCATGAAGTCTCAAGCATCCTATCCCGTCATTCCCGTCAACCAGCTGAAACCCGGCATGTATGTCATTGCTATCGCCAGCCAGACAGGTGGGATGGAGATCGCCCAGATGGGCTTGGTGACCAGCGTGGCGCAAATTGCCAATCTGGTGCGTCAGGGGGTGCTCACGGTACGCATCGATCTGGCCCGCAGCAAGCTGGGCAGTGCCGAGAGTGACGCCGTTACCTCCCCCGACCTCAATGCCAACAGCGCCCAGGTAGGGCGCCGTGCCAGTGCCAACGGCGAAGGACGGGAGCTTAAAATCCGCCGCCTCTATCAGGAAGCGCGCGAGCTGCAAGGCAAGTTCATTCGCCACCTCAAAGCGGGTGAACCCATCGACATCACCCCGCTGGCCGAAGTCGCCGAAGAGATGGTGGACACCATGTTCACCCACGGCGATGCCATGCTCTGTCTGGCCCGTATTCGCGCCAAGGATGCCTACCTGATGGAGCACTCCATGAACGTGGCCATTCTGCTGGCCAACTTTGGCCGCTATCTGGGACTGGAGCGCAGCGTGCTCAAGGAGCTGACCCTGGGTGGCCTGCTGCACGATGTGGGCAAGATCATGACCCCGGACGAGGTGCTCCACAAACCGGGCAAGCTGACCGACGAGGAGTTCGCCATCATGCGCCAGCATGTGGTGCACAGTTACGAGATCCTCAGCAATACCCCTGGCATTACCCCCACCATGCTGGAGGTGGCCGCCAACCACCACGAGCGGCTCGATGGCTCCGGCTACCCGCAGCGACTCAAGGGGGAGCAGCTCTCTCTCTATACCCGGATGAGCGGCATCGTCGATGTCTATGATGCCATCACCGCGGATCGGGTCTACAAAGCAGGTATGCAGCCGACCCAGGCCTTCCGCATTCTGCTCAAGGGGATCAATCAGCACTTTGATGCCGAACTGGTCACCAAGTTCATCAAGTGCATGGGAGTCTATCCGGTGGGCACTCTGGTACAGCTCTCAAACCAGCGCCTTGCTATCGTGATGCAGCGCAACGAGCAGCAGCCGCTCAAGCCGGTGGTCAAGGTGATCTATCACGCCACCCAGCGTCACTACCTCGAGGTACAGTGGCTGGATCTGGCCAAGTCAGGGGTGCAGGAGAGCATCGAAAACACGGTCGACCCCAAAGAGTTTGGCATCAACCTCGCCAACTTCTTCTAAATCTCTCACCTCAGATATTCATGATTGGCGCTGGCTGTCGAGCCAGTGCCGGATCAGAAACTCCTCATCCAGCGGCGAGAGATCAAAACGCAGGCTGGCCTCTTCAATGGCGGCGATATCGTGCTGATGATGCTCGCTGAGCCAACGCACCGCACGACGCAAATCTTCACCATGGGGGAGTAGCAGATGGTCGCTCATGGGATACCTCCGGTAGACAGCGAGGCGGCCAGCGAACGTGGCCACCTGTTTCAAGTCTAGTCGGTCAATCCCCATCACCCGCGCTTCTTCACCCCACCCCCCCCTCAATCACGGCAATCAGCTTGCCACCGGGATCAGCGACCGAAAGCGCGCTGCCAATCCTGATCGAACTTCACCAGCGCCGCATCCACCGCCGGCACGTTCAGCAGCTGCTCCGCCACATCGAGCGGCAAGGTGATCGATTGGCAACCGACCAGCAGGCAGTCGAGCGCTTGGCGCGGGGTACGGAATGACGCCGCCAGCACCTTGCTGTTCGGTGCGTGCAGCGCAAGCAGCTGTTGCAACTCCTGCACGGTGGCAATGCCATCGCCCCCCTGGGCATCCAGCCGGTTAACGTAGGGCGCGACATATTCCGCCCCCGCCACCGCCGCCAGCCAGCCCTGCAGCGGGGTATAGACAGCGGTGCCCAGGGTCGGCACACCGTTGGCGGTCAGGCTCTTGATGGCCGCCAGCCCCTCTGCACATACCGGGATCTTGATCACCAGATCCGGGTCCAGCTCACGCAGGGCGAACGCCTCGCGCACCATCTCGGTTTCGGTTTTGGCCATCACCTGGGCAAACAGGCGCGCCTTGGGCCCCAGCACGTCGCGCAGGGCGGGCAGCAGCTCGCTCAGCGGCAATCCCCCGGCGGCGGTAATGGAAGGATTGGTGGTGACACCGGCCAACGGCAGGATCCGTGACCAGCGACGCACTGCCGCCACATCGGCGGTATCGAGATACAGCTCCATCTCTAACTCCTTAACGGGATGTTCAATATGTCGCCATTCTAGCGATAAAACATCTGCAAACAGCTTGATCGAAATCAAATCAACTTTCGAATGAAAGCAAATAGAATACACATACAAAAGGAGGCGGTATGATTTTCGACCTGCAACGATATTCAACTCACGACGGCCCCGGCATTCGCACCCTGGTGTTTCTCAAGGGGTGCTCGCTGGCCTGTCTGTGGTGTCAAAACCCGGAAAGCCGCTCTCCCAAGCCGGACATACTACTCGACCGGCGCCAGTGCATCGAGGGATGTCAGCTCTGCTGCCAGGCCTGTCCGGCAATCTTGCGTGACAGCGAGGGCATCCAGCTCAGCCGTTCTGACCTCAAGGCCGATGATATGGAACGGTTGCGCGGCCTCTGTCCGAGCGAAGCGCTGCAGGTGTGCGGCCGCGATGAAACGCTGGACACCCTGATGGACACCATCTTGCGGGATCGTCCCTTCTTCGAGCGCAGCGGCGGTGGCATAACCCTCTCCGGTGGCGAGCCGTTTATGCAGCCCGACTTTGCCGCCGCTTTGCTGGCCCGCTGCAAGGCCGAAGGGCTGCACACGGCGGTTGAGAGCTGCCTCCATGTGCCCTGGCATCAGATTGAGCCAAGCCTCCCCTCACTGGATCTGGTGTTGGCGGATCTTAAACACGTGGACAAGGAGCGTTTCTTCAACTGGACCCGCGGCAAGGTAGAGTTGCCCATCGCGAACCTCAAACGCCTCGCCGAGCACGGCGTGCCGATGCAGATCCGGGTGCCACTCATTCCCGGCTTCAATGCCGACCACGCATCGATCAGCGCCATCACCGACACTGCCGCCAGCCTCGGCACGGTGCAGGAGATCCATTTCCTCCCCTACCACACCTTAGGCGTGGGCAAATATGCCCTGCTGGATCTGCCCTATCAGGCGCCGGAGACACCGCTCGACGATCCCGATTTACTCAGCTTTGCCCACGCATACGCCCAACGTCAGGGGCTGACCCCTGTGACCAGAGGATAAGATCATGACCCAGCTCGACCTCAATACCCTCAGCCCACGGATCCGCGCCCACAAAGAGAGCCTAATCCACATCGTTCAGCCACCGGTCTGCACCGAGCGTGCCCGCCACTACACCGAGGCCTATCAGGCTCATCTCGCCCGGCCGCTGCCGGTGCGCCGCGCTCTGGCGTTGGCCCATCACCTCAAGGAGCGCACCATCTGGATCAAGCACGACGAGCTTATCGTCGGCAATCAGGCCAGTCAGGTACGGGCGGCGCCGCTGTTTCCCGAATACACGGTGAGCTGGATTGAGAAGGAGATCGACGAGCTGGCAGACCGTCCCGGCGCCGGTTTTGCCGTCAGCGAAACCGACAAGGCGATCATCCACGCCCTCACCCCCTTCTGGCGTGGCCAGACGGTGCAGGATCGCTGCTTCGGCCTCTTTACCGATGAGCAGAAAGCGCTGCTGGAGAGCGGCATCATCAAGGCCGAGGGCAACATGACCTCGGGGGATGCCCACCTCGCGGTCAACTATGAGGAGCTGCTCACGCTGGGGCTCGATGGCTTCAAGGCCAAGGTGGCCGAGCGGCGCAGTCGGCTGGATTTGGCGGATTGGGCCGATCTGCAGCGCGAGCAGTTCCTGCACGCCGTCGCCATCACTCTGGATGCGGTCAGCGCTCACATCTCGCGCTACGCCGCACTTGCCCATGATATGGCAGCACAAGAATCTCGCCCCGAGCGCCGAAACGAGCTTGAGACCATCGCACTCAACTGCGCCCACATCGCCCACCAGCCCCCCGAGACCTTCTGGCAGGCGCTGCAGCTCTGCTACTTTATCCAGCTCATCCTGCAGATCGAATCCAACGGTCACTCGGTGTCGTTTGGCCGGATGGATCAGTACCTCTACCCCTGGTATCGCCGCGAGGTGGAATTGTCGGAATCCCTGCATCGGACGCGCGCCATCGAACTGCTGCAAGGGTGCTGGCTCAAGTTGCTGGAGGTGAACAAGATCCGCTCCGGCACCCACTCCAAGGCCTCCGCCGGCAGCCCGCTCTATCAGAACGTCACCATCGGCGGCCAGAACTGGCGGGATGGTGCAGCCCATGACGCAGTCAACGGCCTCTCCTACGCGATTCTGGAGTCCTGCGGCCAGCTGAGATCCACCCAGCCGAACCTGTCGGTGCGCTACCACGCCGGGATGAGCGAGGATTTCCTCGACGCCTGCATTCAGGTGATCCGCTGCGGCTTTGGCATGCCCGCCTTCAACAACGACGAGGTGGTGATCCCCGAGTTCATCAAGCTCGGGGTAAGCGTGGAGGATGCCCACCACTACGCCGCCATCGGCTGCATCGAGACCGCCGTGCCCGGCAAGTGGGGCTACCGCTGCACCGGCATGAGCTTTATCAACTTCGCCCGCATCCTGCTGGCCTCCCTCGATGGTGGCCGCGATGCCACCACAGGCCAGGTATTCCTGCCCCAGCCCCAGTCGCTGCGGGAAGGGAGCTTTGGCAACTTTGACGAAGTGATGGCCCGCTGGGATGAGCAGGTGCGCTACTTCACCCGCAAATCCATCGAGATCGACTGCGTGGTCGACAGCGTGCTGGAGGCGCAGGCCCATGACATCCTCTGTAGCACTTTGGTGGATGACTGCATCGAGCGCGGCAAAACCATCAAGGAGGGGGGCGCCGTCTATGACTGGGTCTCCGGTCTGCAGGTGGGGATCGCCAACCTCGGTAACAGCCTCGCAGCCCTGAAGAAACTGGTGTTCGAGCAAGGGATTGTGGATCAGCAAGAGCTGGCTGCCGCACTGGAACAAGACTTTGCCGGGCTGGTGGGGGAGCAGCTGCGCCAGCGCCTCACCAATGCCGCCCCCAAATATGGCAACGATCTGGACGAGGTTGACCTGCTGCTGGTGCAGGCGTACCAGAGCTACATCGACGAGCTCAAGGGACTGCACAACACCCGCTTCGGCCGCGGCCCCATCGGCGGTACCTACTATGCCGGCACCTCCTCCATCTCCGCCAACGTCCCCTTCGGTGCCGCCACCATGGCCACCCCGGATGGCCGCCACGCCCGCACGCCGCTGGCCGAAGGGGCCAGCCCCTCGTCGGGCTCGGATCGTCTCGGCCCGACGGCGGTGTTCAACTCCATCGGCAAGCTGCCCACGGCGGCCATTCTCGGCGGGGTGCTGCTAAACCAGAAGCTGAGTCCGACGAGCCTTGAGAACGAGCGGGACAAGGCCAAGCTGATGAGCCTGCTGCGCACCTTCTTCGAGGTGCACAAGGGGTGGCACGTGCAGTACAACATTGTCTCGCGCGAGACCCTGCTGGCAGCAAAGGCCCATCCCGATCAGTACCGGGATCTGGTGGTACGGGTGGCGGGCTATTCGGCCTTCTTCACCGCCTTATCCCCGGATGCGCAAGATGATATCATCGCCCGCACCGAGCACAGTCTCTGACGGGGCGCCCCCATGGCGCCTGTGACGTCATATGATTGGCAAGCCACCCCACGGGTGGCTTGCCGCTATCCACCACCTTGCATGTGAGCGCACCATGAATCCACGCCACCAACTGATCCTCACTCTGGTCCATCAGGCTCGCAAGATGAGCGTGAGTGAACTCTCCCGACACACAGGCGTGTCTGAGGTGACGGTGCGCAACGACCTCACCGCGCTGGAGAAGCAGGGACTGCTCAGACGGGTACACGGCTCGGCCATGGCGCTGGAGACCGATGACCCGGATGCCCGGATGAACATCAATTACCTGCTCAAGGAGCGCCTCGCCGAGCGGGCAGCCCAGCTGGTAGAGGATGGCGAAACAGTCTTTATCGAGGGGGGCAGCGCCAACGCCATGCTGGCGCGCCATCTGGCCCTGCACAAACGGGTCACCATCATCACCATCAGCAGCTATATCGCCCATCTGCTCAAAGACACCCCGGCTCAGGTGGTGCTGCTCGGCGGGCTGTTCCAGCATCAGAGCGAGAGCGTGGTAGGGCCGCTCACTCGCCTCTGCATCGAGCAGGTGCACTTCTCCAAGGCCTTTATCGGGGTCGACGGTTTTCATCCCGAGATGGGTTTCACCGGCCGCGACATGATGCGGGCCGACGTGGTCAACAGCGTGCTGGCCAAGGGGATGAGCAATGTGGTGATCACCGACAGCAGCAAATTTGGCGCCATCCACCCGAGCCAGCTTGGCGCGCCGGGCCAGATCAACGAGCTGGTTACCGACGATGCCCTGCCCGCCCCCATGCGGGCCGCCATCGCGGCCAAGGGGATCACCCTGCACTGCGTTGCGGCCTAGGCCACCCGCTAATTCACGCTATTTCATTGACCTGACAGGATAAAATTTTCATGATGAGCCAGTCCCCATCGGGACTGACATCACCAGTGCGTGATCTGCAGGAAGCAGACTTCAGGAGAGCAAGGACATGCCATCGACCATCACCGCCGGGGAGCGCCGACTCTCCCCTATCATTCGCGCCACCGCCATCACACTGGCCCTGTGCTGGAGCCCGTTTGGCTGGAGTGCCACGCTGCCTGCCGACTTGAAGTGGGAGAGCAACAACCAGGATCCTCTCTATGCCGATCCGGCCGCCAAACGCGGCGGCACCTTTCGCACCTTTATGACCAGCTTCCCCCTGACCCTGCGCAAATATGGCCCCGACTCCAACGGCGGCTTTGCCGGTTACGTGCGGGAAACCAACCTGCCACTGCTGAGCACTCATCCCGTTACCGGCAACCCCATGCCGATGCTGGCAAACGAGTGGGCTTTCGGCGCCGACAACAAGACCCTCTATTTTCGCATCAATCCCAAGGCGCGCTGGTCAGACGGCCAGCCGGTCACCGCCGATGACTGGCTCTTTACCCTCAAGATGATGCGCAGCAAAGAGATCAACGACCCCTGGTACAACAACTACTACAGCACCCAGATAGCCGATATCACCAAGTTTGATGATCACACCCTGGCCATCACCAGCGGCACCGAAAAGAGCCGCCAGGATCTGCTCGAGTCACTGCCCATCAGCCCGGAGCCGAGCCACGCCATCAAGCTCACCGCCAACTGGGTCAAGGAGTACAACTGGAAGGTGTTGCCAGTCACCGGCCCCTATCAGATCGATCAGGTGAAAAAGGGTAAATCGGTCACCTTCAAGCGGATTGAAAACTGGTGGGGGGATGACGAGCGCTACTTCCAGCATCGCTTCAATCCTGCGCGGATCGAGATCAAGGTGCTCAGGGATCTGAACATCGCCTGGCAGCACTTCCTGCGCGGCGATCTCGACACCTTCCCGCTGGTGATGCCCAACTGGTGGCACGACAAGACCAACACCGCGGAGTTCGAGAAGGGTTATATCGCGCGTACCTGGTTCTACAACCAGACCCCGCAATCGCCAATGGGGCTCTATCTCAACACCGCCGATCCGCTGCTGAATAATCTCGATGTGCGGCTCGGGATCCAGCATGCCCTCAACCTCGACAAGATGCTCACCACCCTGCTGCGGGGGGATTACCAGCGACTCAACAGTTATGGCTCAGGTCAGGGTGAGTTTACCAACAGCGAGATCAAGGCCCGTCCGTTCGATCCCAAACTGGCACGGGAATACTTTGCCAAGGCAGGCTTTAACAAAGTGGGGCCACAGGGGATTTTGCAAAACGACAAGGGGCAGTCACTGACCCTCGCCATCACCTACACCACCGCAGAGCATGCCCAGCGGCTCACGCTGTTGCGGGAAGAGGCCAAGAAGGCGGGGCTTAATCTGGAGCTCAACCTGATGGATGCATCGGCTGGTTTCAAATCGATGCTGGAGAAAAAGCACCAGAGCGCCTGGATGGCCTGGGCGGGCAGCCGCTATCCCGCCTATTGGGAGTTCTTCCACAAGGTCAACGCCAACAAGCCCCAGACCAACAACATCATGAACATCGATGACGATGCCATCACAGCACTGGTGGAGCAGTATGACAAGGAGTTCGACTTTGCCAAAAAGGCGGCCCTGTCACGGCAGATCCAGCAGCGGCTCTATGAGCTGGCAAGCTTCGTCCCCGCCTATCAGGTGCCCTACACTCGGGAAGGGGCATGGCGCTGGATCAAACTGCCAAAAGTACCCGCCCCCCCCAAGAGCGAGCAGCTCTACTGGCCCCTCGGTGGCGACAACAGCGGTTACAGCTATGGCGGTCTGCTATGGATCGATGAAGAGCTAAAATCCGAGACCAGAGCAGCCATTAAGAGTGGCAAGACTTTCCCGGCCGAGCCCATCATCGACACCACCTATCGCCAGCCCTGATAGCCACAACTCGTTTGGCAAACAGACCTAAAACAAAGACCCCGCCAGATAGCGGGGTCTTTGTTGGCAACCGGTGTTGCGAATAGCTCGGTGATCAGCCGCGTTTGGCCTGCTTCTCGGCAATAGCGTCAGCCACGTCAGCCGGCTCCAGTACGATGCCTTCCTGATCCGGGGTCGGGAACACGGCAACACACAGCTCGTCCTGCTCCATACCGTCAACCCAGCGCTCCAGCCACACCTTGAGGGTGATGGACTGCGGCTTGCAATCGGCCCACTCGCCTTCGGCCCACGCCTTGGCGTACTCCGGGTGCGGCCATACCGGGATGCAATCTTCATCGTCGGTGGTCAGCATCATGACGCCATGCTCGTCAGTCAGGACGAACAGCTCTTCATGCTCGACCAGCTTGCTGATGAAGTGATCGTAACGGTAATCAGCGTTCAGTTGCAGCGCGGCATTGCGCTCGGTGTCGCTCAGTTCATAGCTCATTGGCCAAGTCTCTCTCTCGATAAAGGGCGCCATGTTCACATCTTGTCGTCAGCTTGTCCAGCTTGCAGCCCCTTGGCACCGGATGGGGAGGACAATGACGCCAATAAGGATAGAGCAGCCTCCTCGATAACGAGACCGCCAGCCATCATATTGCCCCTTTTACAGCGCAGGGGTGATCAGCTCTACATCAGGTTGCTCGCTCAACTTCTGTCGCAGCCAGTAGGCAGACTCTACTTCGACGAAACAGAGTTGATCCCGACCGTCAGCCGCACTTTTCATCAACTGCTCAAATCGCTGCTGTTGTTGTTGCTCCCAGAGAGCGGCAAGCTTTCCGCCATGGGCTTCACCTACCACCTCGCGGCGCAACTCGAACAGGTTATCGGTGATCGGGCTATTGATCTTGGCGGCGGTGTGCCAGTACATCAGCAGGTTATCCATCATCTCTGTATCGTAGTTGGCCAGTGCATCCAGCTCGGGTGTATCACCGCTGTCGCTGGCGGCAAAATCACACCAGCCCGCATCGAGTGACGCCAGCTCATGAGCCCCCTTGGCATGCTTGCGCAACAGTGCAATGTCGGCCCCCTTGCGTGCAGGCAACCATACCTCGCCCTGATGGGCATCCAGCAGGGACGTCAACGAAGCAGCGGGGTAAACCGGAAAGCGGGCACAAAGTGAATGCAGCAGGGATACCAGAGTGATCTTGACCATGAGCGATACCTTGAACAGGGCGAACAGCCACCAATAGACCGTCCGATATAAAGAAGTGCCCTATCCTACCACGTTTGGTCCGGCTCGGCCCTTGGCGAAGCTGTCAGCCAACCATCTGATTACGCCGAAAAAAACAGCATTTGAAACGCAGCATCCAGCCAAAGGTCAATAATTTGAGCCAGCGCCCACTAAAGTGGATCCGGGGATGCTAGTTTGCATACATCTTTAGCGTAAGGAGTAAATCCATGATTGGGATCGACCAGGTTTCTAACGAATTCGTGAACGATTTGAAAATACTGGCATGCTTTGATCCGGCCAACATGAGCCTGGGGATTAAATTACGCAGCGATATGTCTGAAGAGTTGTGCCGGGCGGCAGCCCGTCTGCACCAACAGGGGCTCATCAGCGCAGAAGATGGTGGCTATCTCACCCCGTTTGGCATGACCATGGTTGAACACCTGCAACATCTGCTGGTCGCACTCAAACCGCTTTGACCGGCTGTGGTGCCCAGAGTGAAAAGTTGAGTAGCTCCCAGCGCTCCCCTTGGTGAAGATGACAGGCAAACAGCAAAGGACCTTCGGGTCCTTTTACTTTGCCATCCACCAGCCACTCCCCCTCCCTTTCAGGTACCAGTCGCGCATTTACCTCATCGGGTTGCAGCGCAGCGCCTATCCGGACCTGGACAAATTGCTGGCAAATCACCTGTGCTTCCATCGCGGATTGAACCGGTACCGGCGCATCGGACGTCGGAGTCAAGGTGGCAGCAAGCAGGAGCGATAACAACATGATTCAGCACATGGGAGTCAGTAGCAGAAGCCAGATAAACAAAAAGCCGTGGCACCAGAGGTACCACGGCTTTCTTAAATTCTGTAAGAATTACAGAGCGGTTACGTTCTCAGCCTGCGGGCCTTTCTGACCTTGGGTCACAGAGAACTGTACGCGCTGACCTTCAGCCAGGGTACGGAAACCGTTACCTTGAATGGCGCTGAAGTGAACGAAAACGTCCGGGCCGTTTTCTTGCTGGATGAAGCCAAAACCTTTGGTTTCGTTGAAAAACTTAACGGTACCGGTGATCATGTTAGACATATCTTTTAAACCTGTATTCAAAATAATTACTTATGCTTTTCAGCGGGTAAAGCTCAAAAAACGGGATTAACTTATGAACAACAGGACAAGATGTGAAACATCGTATTCATTGACATAACTATCGCCCTTTCAAGCTGGTTTGGATTATACGTGGCTTTGTAGATTACGCAAACAAATTTGTGCCCTGCCAATGACAGGGCACAAACCGTTATAAGGTAGCTGCTTCCAACGCTTCGACCAGTGCTCTGAGAAAACGAGCCGCCTCCCCGCCAGTACAGGCTCTGTGGTCAAATGTCATCGACAGCGGCAATGCCCTGACGGGACGCGCTTCACCATGTATGAACACCACTTTTTCGAACAGTTTGCCTGCTCCTATGATGGCTACCTGCGGCGGCGTCACGATAGGGCTGGCATAACGGCCTGCGATGGCACCGAAGTTGGTGAGCGTAATGGTCGCCCCCTGCAACATCTCGCGCGGCACGGCGCGCGCCTTCACATCGGCGATCATCCGATCCAGCCCCTGCCGGATATCAGCCCCCTCCCGCTCGGCCACGTTCTCCATCACTGGCACATAGAGGCCATGCTTTGAATCCACCGCGATGGCCACATTGACCTCTTTGAACAGCCGCCGTGACAGGGTGTCGCCATCAAACCAGGCATTCATCGAGGGCTCGGCGCGGCACGCCACGCCAATGGCCTTGATAAGGCGCACCGTCACATCCTCATCAGGGCGCCAGTGACGTAAATCCACCTCATCGGTGATGCTGACCGGCACCACAGTCTGATGAGAGAGCTCCATCGCCTTGGCCATGGCCCGCCGTGACCCTTTGAGGAATTCGTTGCCACTGCTTTGCTGGGCCTCGAATGCCTGCTGCACATCCAGCTCGGTCACCATGCCGCCGCTGCCACTTCCCTTGATCCTGTCGATATCCAGACCCAGTTTTTGTGCCAACAGTCGCACCGCAGGCATGGCTTGCACCAGCGATCCCCCCGGGGCAATGGCCCCCACCACGAAGTGATCCTCGATATGTTGCTGATGGGCGCTCACCTTGCCCACCACGGTGCCATCATCTTCGCCCCCCTCGAACTCCACCAGCGGCGCACCGATATGGAGGATATCCCCCTCGGCGCCGCAGAGACGGGCAATCACCCCGGCTACCGGAGAGGGCACATCCACCAGCGCTTTGGCCGTTTCCACCGACAAGAGCACCTGATCGACCGCGACGGTATCACCGGCACTCACCTTCCATTCGACGATCTCGGCTTCGGCCAACCCTTCACCCAGATCCGGTAATTTGAAAAATTTCATAGCCACTGGTTCTCCATCAGCTGGTGAGCCGCATCGGCGATATCCTGCTCGGTGATGAGGTAATACGCTTCGTTGCGATAGTAGGGGACGGCGGCATCCACGCCGGTCAGCCGCTTGGGCGGCGCCTTGAGGCAGGGAAGTGCCTGCTCGGTCACTCGCGCCACAATTTCGGCCCCGACCCCGAAGCTGCCACACGCCTCGTGCACCACCAGCAAGCGACCGGTCTTGCGCACCGAGGTGAGGATGGTCTCCATATCCAGCGGCTTGATGGTGGCCAGATCCAGCACCTCGCACTGGATATCCTGCTCGGCCAACAGGTTCGCCGCCCGCATCACCTCCTGAATGCAGGCTCCCCAGGCCACTACCGTGATATCCCGGCCCGGGCGCAGGGTAAAGCAGACATCCAGCGGCAGGCCGACACCGTCATCCACCACCTCGGATTTCATCGAGCGATAAATGCGGTCCGGTTCGAAAAACATCACGGGATCCGGATCGCGGATGGCCGAGAGCAGCAGGCCATAGGCGCGTCTCGGGCTGGAGGGGATCACAACCCGTAGCCCCGGAATATGGGCAAACAGCGCCTCGACGCTCTCGCTGTGATGTTCAGGCGAATGAATGCCCGCGCCATACGGGGAGCGATAGACGAGAGGACAGGAGAGGCGGCCACGGGTGCGGTTTCGCATCCGCGCCGCCTGACAGATGATCTGCTCCATCCCGGGGAAGATGAAACCCTGAAACTGGAACTCAGCCACCGGCTTGAGCCCCTGGGTCGCCATGCCGACCGCCACCCCGGCGATCAATCCCTCGGCCAGCGGCGTGTCGATCACCCGCTTGAAACCGAACTTGTCGCGCAGGCCCACAGTGGCGCGAAACACCCCGCCGTTGACCCCGACATCCTCGCCGAGCACCACCACATCCGGGTCGTGCTCCATCTCGTAGTGAAGGGCCATGTTGACCGCTTCCAGTAAACTGATCTCACTCATGGCCAACCTCCTGCTTCATCCCCTTGGCAATCACTCGCTCGCGCTGGGGTAAAAGTTCGGCGGGCAGGCTGGCGTAGTGATAATCGAGCATCGCCTCCGGCGGCTGGGGCGCCATCGCCTCATAACGGGCGACCGCCTGCTCTACCTCCCGGGAGGCTTCCGCCAGCAGGCTCTGCTCCTGCTCTTCATCCCACCAGCCTTTGCTATGCATAAACTGGCGCAGCCGCTTGACCGGCTCTTTCGCCCAGGCTGCTTCGACCTCGGCCCCATCGCGATAGCGAGTGGCATCGTCGGCCGTGGTGTGATCGCCGAGACGATAACTGACCGCCTCGATCAGGGTCGGCCCCTTGCCGCTGCGGGCCCGCTCGACGGCACTGCGCGCGGCATCGTAGACCGCGACCACATCGTTGCCATCCACCTGCAGGCTGCGCACCCCGGCACCAATCCCTTTCTGGGCCAGCGTAGGAGCGCTCGATTGCAGCTTGCGCGGCACCGAGATAGCCCACTGGTTGTTGTTGACGATGATGACCATCGGCAGGTGCCAGACCCCGGCGCAGTTGAGCCCCTCCAGAAAATCCCCCTTGGAGGTGCCGCCGTCGCCGATGGTGACTACGGCAACCCGCGGTTGATTACGCAGTTTGAAAGCCGAGGCAATACCGCAGGCGTGGGTGATCTGGGTGGCGATGGGGACGCAGATGGGGAGATCTTCAGAGGGAGTCCCATCGGGTTTGAGAAAAAAACTGCCCCGCTCGTCACCACCCCAATATTGCAGGTTTTTCTCCATCGGCACGCCCCGCACATAGAGGGTGGGCATGTCCCGATAGTAGGGAACGTAGACATCCTGCGGCTGCATGGCGAGCCCAATGCCAATCCCCACGGCTTCTGCGCCGAGATGGGAGGGAAAAGTACCGAGTTTGCCGGTTCGTTGCAGCGCAATCGCTTTTTTGTCATAGCTGCGCACCATCACCATATTGCGGTAGAAAGTGTGCAGTATCGCCTTGTCCAGCCAGGTCGGTAAGGTGGCGACCGGGCACCCTTCCGCATCGAGGTAACGAAGGAAAGGGATGTCGACATGGGTCATAACTGGCTCCTTGCCGTTGTAGGCGTCACCGATGCTGGTGACACTTAGATGTAAATACCTTGTTAAATAAAAAGCAAAGGGATTTACTCAGGTAAGACCAGTAGAAACTTCTTTAAAGTAGCGAAGGAGCTGAATTTTCGGCGATGAGTGGCAAGGTATGCCGTAAATGGTGCAACTTTGCAGCGCTGAATGCAGGATGCCAAATATTGAAAAAGGGAGCCTTGCCCCCCTTCTGTTACTCAAGTCAGCGGTTACGCCAACCAGCAGTTACGCCAGCCACTGTTGCAGCTGGCGGGCCATGCCAGCTGGCAGCAGGTGAGTGCGACTTAGCAAGCGGCTGCGCCAGGGCTCGGCCAGCAAGGTGGGGCAAATTCGCATCTCCCGTCCCCGGTCAGCCACGCGCACCAACCTGTCGATAAGAGTCTCCAGCGGCGGATGCGTCGGCCAGTGGGGATAGAGGTCGGCAGTCGCGATCCCGGCCAGCTCGCACACTCGCTCCTCTTTCTCATCTCCCTTTCCATCAGCCATTGGCCAAGGATGAAGCACCTGCAGCCAGCCCGGTCTTGCCGCCTCCAGCAACTGGCCCAGCGTCGGCTGCGCAAAGTGGGGGTCCCCTGCGACTTTGAGCAGATGGCGCGCCCCCGCCAGCACCACCACGCCGCGGGCGGGAAGTGCAAGAAGATCGTCGGCCAGCGCCTGATCCCGCCCACTGTTGTGTTGCTGCCATAGCTCCGGGCTCATCTCCTGCCACTCGAATAAGGGCTCGCAGAGATGCACCCGCAGCCGCACATGTTCGGGGCGCGCCAGATTGCTCTGGCGCAGAGCGGAAAAGAGAGCCGGAAACTCGGGGGCCATCCAGGCGGGAAAGGCGCAGGAGTCAAGCCAGACCGGATAGAGCCGTGCCAGCGTCAGCGGCTCACCCTGCCAGCTCTCCTCCCCCGTCAGCCAGGCATCGAGCAAGCCCTGATGGCGGCGGTTGCCGCACTCCAGCACCAGATCGGTCATGACTCCCCAGAGCGCCGGATCACACAACCAGGCGTGCTGGCGCCGGATAAAATCTGGGTGCCAATGCGGTTCCCCCAGCCCCACCAGTTTGCCCGCCAACAAAGCTTCCCGGATGGCGGCAACCGGGGTCATGCGTCCCCCTCCTGCCGGATGTGCGGTTGTTGCCCGACCCCATCGACCCGCTCACAAATAAGGGCGCCGATCTTCGCCAGCCAGTCGGGATGCACCATCTCCTGATGCAGACAGGGGAAGCGCTCATAGCGGATCTCCCCTTTTGTCAGCGGATCCCAGCCACGTCCATCCAGCCAAGGCTGGCGGGAGGCTGACGCCTCGATAAAGATCACCTCCCCGTGGTAGCAGTAGTCGACCGGCTCACGGATCAGCCGGTTGTTGTGGCCCACCAGCTCAATCATGGCGCTCACCACCTGCTCGTCGAGCATGGCCAGCGCACTCCCCTCTGCCCCCAGTCGGGCCACCACGTCGCCCCGAGTAAGGGAATCGATCGCCTCGTCCGCAACCGCAATGCCCCCCATCCGCAGCAGCGCATCGAGCATCCGCTGCTCGTCGGGCAACGGCTGGGTCTGCCACTGCTGGCAGGGGTAGGCATCGAGCAGCAGCAACATGGCCACCTCCTGTCCCTGCTCTTGCAGCATGGCGGCCATCCGGTGCACCAGCATGCCCCCGAGCGACCAGCCGAGCAGCCAGTAGGGCCCCTCGCTCTGCTGACGACGCAGCTCGGTCACATAGTCGAGTGCCAACTCGTCGAAGCTGGCAGGCAGCGGCGCATCCGGTTGGCAGAGCGCCCTTGCCTGCAAGGCATAGACCGCCATATCGGTCGGCAGATGGGGCACCAGCGGCGCATAACACCAGCCGAGCCCCCCTGCGGGGTGGACGCAAAAGAGGGTGGGGCACGATGTGCCAGACTGCGTACCATGCGCCCGCAGGGGCAACAGCATGGGCATGGCCTCCCGCTCGCCGCCAAGACGGCGCGCCAGCTGGGCAGGGCTCGGTGCTTCGAACAGGCTGGCCAGAGTGAGACCCTGTCCTATTGATTCCTCAATACGCACCACCAACTGCGCCGCCAGCAGGGAGTGGCCACCGAGCGCAAAGAAGTTATCGTCGGCGCCGACCCGCGCCAGCCCCAGTATCTCGGCGAAGAGGCGACAGAGCCGCTCCTCCAGCAGGGTTTTCGGCAGTGACTGACCCACCGCCGACGCCATGTCGGGCAGCGGCAGCCCCTTGCGATCCAGCTTGCCATTGGGGGTAAGCGGCAGTTCGGCCAGGTTTACCAGAAGCCCCGGCACCATGTAGTCAGGCAAGGCTGCGCCAAGGGTGGGTACCAACTCGGTCAGCGTCAACTCGCTGCTATCTGCGGCCACCACGTAGGCCACCAGACGGCGATCGCCGGGGGCAAATTCGGGGGCCAACACTACCGCCAGCGCCACTCGGGGATGGCGCAGCAGCACCTGCTCGATCTCCTCCAGTTCGATGCGCTGGCCACGGATCTTCACCTGAAAATCGAGGCGCCCCAGATACTCGATGGCGCCATCCTCGCGCCAGGCGGCCAGATCGCCGCTGCGATAGAGCCGTCCCGCTCCGAAGGGGTTGGCAATAAAGCGCTCGGCGGTGAGCTCGGGCTGGCCAAAGTAGCCCTCCGCCACCTGCACGCCGCCGATCCAGAGCTCCCCCGCCACACCGGGCGGCACTGGCTGCAACCAGGGGTCGAGAATGTGGATACAGGTATTCCAGACCGGATAACCGATGGGCACGCTGGTCACCGCCTCGTCTGCCCGGCAGGGATACCAGGTGACATCCACCGCCGCCTCGGTCGGGCCATAGAGGTTGTGCAGGGGAGCTGAAAATATCCCATACCAGCGCTGCACCAGATCCGCGGGCAGCGCCTCGCCGGAGCAGAAGACCTGCCGCAGGGCGCGGCAACGCGCAGGCTCGGCTTGTGCGACGAAGATCTGCAGCATGGAGGGAACAAAGTGCAAGGTGGTGATCCCGGCCTGCTCAATCAGCTCGGCAAGGTAGGCGGGATCCTTGTGGCCGCCCGGTTTGGCGAGCACCAGCCTCGCACCGGTCATAAAGGGCCAGAAGAACTCCCAGATGGAGACATCGAAACCGGCCGGGGTCTTTTGCAGCACCCGATCCGCCGGGCCGATGGGATACATGTGCTGCATCCAGAGCAGCCGGTTGACGATGGCTCCATGGCTCACCACCACCCCTTTGGGGTGACCGGTCGAGCCGGAGGTGTAGATGATGTAGGCCGCATCTTCCGGTTTGGGGGCTGGCAGATCACAAGGTGCTATCGCCGCCACGTCTATCGTCGCCAGCTGCTCTGCCACACCGGGGGCATCGAGGCAGACAAGTGGCGCGGCCACATTGAGCGGCATCCGCAAGGTGCGACTGGTCAACACCAGCGCGGGATCGCTGCTGGCGAGAATGTAGCCGATCCGCTCCGCCGGATAGTCCGGATCAACGGGCACGTAGACCGCTCCCACCGCCATGATGGCCTGCTGGGCGAGAATCAGCTCGGGAGAGCGCGGGATCACTACCGCCACCCGACAACCGGGGCCCACGCCCCTCCCCGCCAGATAGCATGCCAGCTGGCGGGTTCGCTGGCGCAGCTCGGCCACACGCCAGCGCTCGGCGCCACACTCCAGCGCGATGGCGCTCTGATCTGCCGCCGCCAGCCCCTCGGCCAGCAGAGCGCTCAAGGTAGTGGTCGGCAACGGATGGTCGGTTTGGTTCCAGCGCGTCAGCTCAGCCTGCTCGCAGGGCAGCAGCAGCGGCAAACGCACTGTCAGGGCCTCATCATCCGCCTCACTCCAGGCGGCCAGATAGGCCAGCAGCCGGGCCAGATGACGTTCACTCTCCTGTTGGCTGAAGCGCCCCTGATGTGCTTCGAGGATCAGGGTCATCGCGCCTGCCTCTTCGGCAAAGTAGAAGGCGCACTCCTCCACCGGCCCCGCCGCCAGCACCTGCACCTCACCACGAACCTGGTTGTGTCCTTCACCAAAGCTGAGGGTGCGGGCAAAGGGCATCAGATTGACCTGAGGGCCAAACAGCGGCTGACCCGGCTGACGCTGTTGCAACCACTCCTGACGGCAGCCCTGATGACGGCGCAGGGCGGCAAATTGCCGCTCGACCTGTGCCAGCAACTCCCCTACCCGGCTGGTGCCGCTCAGCTCGATGCGCAGGGGCACCACATTGACCTTCATGCAGGGGGTATCGGCCGCCGCTGAGCCTAGCCTCCCCATCAGCGGAATACCCAGCACCACCTCGCCAGCGCCGCTCATCCGCTGCACATAGCTGGCCACCGCCGCCAGCAGCAGGCTGTAGGGGTGACAGGCCGAACGACTCGCCCGTGCCACCAATGCCTGCCACTGGCGACCAGCCAGCCGCTGCTCAAGACGATATGTGGGGCCCGGCCCTTGCGCCGGACGGCGGGAGAGCGACGCCGGATTCTCCACCCCGGCCAGCTGCTGCACGAAGAAATCGCGATCCCGCTCTGCGCGCGGCGAATCCTGATAGGCCACCTCCTCGGCCAGCAACTCCTGCTGGGTCGCATAGTGGCAGGGTGCTGGCTGCTCGCCGACGCAGAGCGCCTCATACCAATTGGCCACCCGCTGGCAGAGCAGGCTCAGGCCAAAGCCATCGATGGCGATATGGTGCACGGCGATAAACCAGGCCCACCGCCCCTCACCAAGGCGATAGAGGGTGGTGGCAAACAGCGGCCCCCCGGCCAGATTGAAGGGGACGGCCAGCTGCGCACGCATCTCGACCTGCGCGGCCGCAAGCGGGTCGGCTTCGCTGCGCAGATCCCGCTCTGCCAGCTGCCAGCAGGCGGGGTTGGCCACCATCTGCGGGCCATCGGCAGTGGCAACAAAAGCGCAGTGCAGACCGGGGATCTCGTCGATGGTCTGGCGCACCGCACGGGTGAAGTGATGGGGAGCCAGCGCCCCCTCCAGCAGCCAGTACTCGCCGGTATTGCAGGCGGGGCTCTGCGGGTATTTTTGCTGGGCAAACCAGATGCCCGCCTGAGCAGTGGTAAGCGGCCAGCGCGGGTGCTCACCACGCTGGTGGGTGGCGCGCATCGCCATTGTCTGTTCCATGGGAATGTCCTTGCGCAAACATCGAGCGGGCAGCGGCTTGCTCCTGCCCGCATGGCTGAAAAGCGAGGAGGCCTGGCCTCCTCCATAAAGAGAGTGTCACGCCTGCCAGATCGGCAGCGCGCGGGCTAGACCCCCAGGGTGGCACCGCCATCGACCACCAGATCCTGCAGGGTGATATGGCTGGCGGCATCGGAGGCGAGAAACAGCACGCAGGCAGCCACCTCGTCGGGTGTCCCGAGCTTGCCAAGAGGGATCCCCAGCTTGAACTGCCCGGGCAGACCCGCGATGGTACGCAGCTCTCCTTCCTGCTGCGCCGCCTCCCCCTCCTGCCACATGCCGTACAGCATGGGGGTGCGGGTCGAGCCCGGCGACACCAGATTGCAGCGCACGCCGTAGGGAGCAAGCTCCAACCCCGCCGTTTGGGTGAGGCTGGTCAGCGCCGCCTTGGAGGCGCCATAGATGCCCATCCCCACTCGTGGCACCCGACCGGCATTGGAGGAGACATTGACGATGGCGCCCCTGCGCCGTCTCTGAAACCAGGGGGTCAGGGCCCGCATCAGGTAGAAAGGAGCGAAGGTGTTGATGGCAAAGGTGCGCAGCAAGAGGGTGTCATCCACCTCATCGAGCCTGCCGGTCGCCAGTACGCCAGCGACATTGACCAGCACATCGGGCCCCAGTCCCTCGTCCAGCAGCTGCTCGCAGCAGCGGGTCACGGCCTCGCTGTCGCTAACATCGATCACCACCCCCTTCACGTTGCCGGGCAGTGCCTCGGCCAGTTGCAGATCGAACGACACCACGCTGGCCCCAGCCTCGGCAAAGGTACGCGCCACCGCATGGCCAATTCCCTGCGCCGCACCGGTTACCCAGACGGTTCTGCCTTGCCACTCGCTCATGGGGTGCACTCCGGTTCGCTGACGTGCACTTCGTTGACCTGATAAGCCGTGGTCTGACTGACCTTAAGCTGACGGGAGAGGAGATCCCACCAGTGAGCCAGGGTCGGCGTGCGGGCCAGCTCGGCCAGCTCCACCACCAGCTCCTGCTGACGCCACTCTTCCACCAGCCCCATCACCGCCAGCGAGTCGAGACCGTAGTCGAGCAGGTTGTCATTCTCGGCAGGTTGCTCCTGCTGCATCTCGGCGGGCAGCCGTGCCAACACCTGAGCACGTAGCGACTCCCGAGTCAGGGGGCGTTTGCTGGCCGCCATCACCTCGGCCACGGTAATCACCCGACCTGCATTGCGGCTGACGTAGGAGAGCGCCAGCAGATGATCTTCGCGGGAAAAGTCGGCGATGGCATCAGCCACCAGGAAGGGGCGAATATCGCGCATAAAAGCATCGACCGCCGTCTGCATCACCCCGATATGGCCGTAGATGCCGCAGATCACCAGCTGATCCCGTCCCCATTCGGCCATCAGCTCGGCCAGCGGTGAGCGGCAAAAAGCGCTGTAACGCCACTTGGTCAGCACAGTATCCTGCGGCTCGGGAGCCAGCGCCGAAACAATCGGTTGACGCTCCGGCGCTCGAGTCAGTCCCGGCCCCCACATGTCGTTGAGCAGCGCCCGATCGGCCTGACTCTGCTCGGCGGGCTGGGCGGTATAGACCACCGGCATGCCGAGGGCACGCGCCTGACGGATCAGGGTGGCGATATGGTCGATGACCTGATTGATCAGCGGATTGTCCGCCCCGTAGAAGTCGACGAAATAGTGCTGCATATCGTGGACCAGCAAGGCGGCGCGGCCCGGTTCGAAGGGCCAGTTCACCCGCCCGGTGGGCAGCTCCTCGGCGGTAGGCAGCGGATAGGCGGCGAGGGATTGAATGGTCATGCACACTCCTTGGCGAGCTGCTCGCGCAGCCTCTGTTTGTCTATCTTACCGACCGGGGTGTGGGGCAGTTGCTCCACCAGCACCAGGCGATCGGGCAGTTTGTAATCGGCCACCCCCTGCTCGCGCAGGAAACGGCGCAAACGGGGCAGATTGAGGGGCTCGCGGCACATCAAAAAGGCGCAGCTGCGCTCCCCCAGCATGGGATCCTGCATGGCGACCAGTGCCGCCTGCCGCACCTCCGGGTGGGTCAGCAACAGCTCTTCAATCTCAAGGGCGTCGATCTTCTCCCCGCCCCGGTTAATCTGATCCTTGTTGCGCCCCACCACCATCAGATGGCCGCCGGGCAAGCGGCAGACCAGATCGCCGGTGCAGTAGAAACCGTCCCGGTCGAAGGCGCGCTGATTGTGGGCATCGGCCTTGAAGTAGCCGCGAAAGGTGTAGGGGCCACGCGTCCAGAGCTCGCCGCACTCGCCATCGGGCAAGGGGCGCCCGTCGCTGTCTCGCACCTCCACCTCGTCGCCCGGGCTCATCGGGCGGCCCTGGGTATTGACGATGTGCCACTGGTCATCCTCGATGCGGGTGTAGTTGACCAGCCCCTCGGCCATGCCAAACACCTGCTGCAAGCGGCAACCAAGGCGGCTCGCTACCGCATCGGCATGAGCCGGGCTGAGGCGCGCGCCCCCCACCTGCACACACTCCAGAGAGGTCTGCGGATAGTGGCTGGCCGCCTCCAGCCAGAGCGCCAGAGCCGGTGGCACCAGTGCCGCCCAGTTGACCCGATGGCGCTGCACCAGCGGCAGACAGGTTGCTGCGGAAGGATCCTTTGCCAGCACCACGCAGCCACCGGCATAAAACACCCCGAGTGCGCCGGGGGAGCTCAGGGGAAAATTGTGGGGCGCAGGCAGGGCACAGAGATAGATCACCCGCTCATCCCAGCCGCACACCGCTACGCTCTGGCGCACGCTGTAGCCATAGTCATCGTGGGTACGGGGGATCAGTTTGGGGGTGCCGGTGCTGCCGCCGGAGAGCTGGAAAAAAGCGACTTGATCGGCCTGGGTAGGAGTTGGCTCGATAGCCGTCAGCGGCGAACCATCAGCACGGGCTATCGGGTCAGGCTGACACCATGCAAATCCTGACTGAAGATCGGAGCCTTCTGCCTGCTCGAACAGCAGTGTCTGGCAAGAAGGCGATACCAGCTCATCAAGGGCCGCCAAGCTCCCCGCTTCACCGGCAAAGCCGGGATGGGAGGGGGTGAGTACCAGCAAGGCGGGCTCAATCTGGCGGGCAAAGGCCACCAGCTCGCGCCGCTGATGGCTGTAGAGGGCATGCACCGCCACTACTCCGCAGCGGATCAGGGCAAACCAGCAGATATAGAACTCGGCGCAGTTGGGCAACTGCACCAGCGCGGTATCTCCGTGGCCCAGCCCGCGCGCGGCCAGCCGCGCCGCCAGTGCATCGACCTCACGCTTTAACTGGCCATAACGGAGGGTTCGCTCGCCGCAGATCAGGGCCGTGCGCTCGGGATAACGTTCGGCGGAGTCATCGAGCAGTGCGGTGAGCGGTTGTCCGCACCACCACCCTTGCGCCCGGTAGTGGGCCGCCAGCTCGGCGGGCCAGGGGATAAAGGGCACCAGCGGCTTCATGCAGTTACCTCCGGCTCCCGGCTTTCGAGGCCGAAGGCGCGCAGCATGGTGCCAAGCTTGGCGGCGGTCTCTTGCCACTCTGCTTCCGGCGAAGAGCCCACCACTACCCCGGCGCCGGCATAGAGCCGCAGCTGCTTGCCGGCCAGCACGCCACAGCGAATGGTGACCACCCACTCGCCATTGCCATCGGCATCCATCCAGCCGACGGCGCCGCAGTAGAAGCGGCGATCGTACCCCTCGAGCCGGGCGATGGCCTGACGCGCAGCCGAGAGCGGCGTGCCGCATACCGCCGGTGTCGGGTGCAGCGCCAGCGCCAGTGCCAGCACGGGAGAGGGCTCATGGAGCCGCCCGGCGATGCGGGTCGAGAGGTGCCACATGGTAGGGGTCGCGATCACCTGCGGCTCCAGGGGGACGTCCAGCTCTCGGCAGAAGGGAGCGAGGGCGGCGGCGACCGCATCGGCCACCAGCGCATGTTCATAGCGATCCTTCTGCGCCCCCAGCAGCTCGGCACTGGCCGCCTGTTGATCGGAAAACGCGTGGCGCGGACGGGAGCCCGCCAGCGGATTGCTCACCACCGCCATCTCGCTGCGCGATACCAGCAGCTCGGGGCTCGCACCAAGCAGGGTCTCCCCATCCGGCAGCGGGATCTGGAACACATAGGCGCCCGGATTCTGGGCCAGCAGAGAGCCATAGGCGTGTGCGGGGGAGGTCTGCTCTGCGCTCTGCACATCGATGGCGCGCGACAGCACCACCTTCTCGAGCTGCCCCTCGCTGAACTGCTGCAACGCTGCCCGCACCGCCCCCTGATAGTGGGCAGAGCCGGTCACTTCGCTCACCTCGCCATGGAGCTGGCAACAGCGGGCGGGTAACAACGCATCTCGTTTGACCCACTGCGATTGCGCCGGGATCACCAGATGCCAAGGGGATTGGGTATCAAACGGAATGGCGCCGATGGCGATGGGATTGGCCATCCCCTGCTGGCGCAACTGACGTAGATGGGCGAGCAGCTTCTCCGGTGGGATGCCGGTAAAACTGTCGTGGATACCGGAGGCGACCAGTACCCTGTCACCGCTGGCAAAACAGCACACTTTATCCAGCCCGACCGCTGTGGCGGGCCACTCTCCTTCCAGTGCATGGTCACACATGACGGTGCTACTCCTTGGAATGAATCACTGCCTGATACCACTTAAAGTGAGTCATTTGACTCACCAGATATCAGGGTGAACGGCATCCTAACAAGGAGCGAAAAAACGATCAATACAAATGAGAATCAATTTCATTAACTTCTTTTTAGTCAAAAGAAGGTGACGAACGAAACTGAGCTTCGCCGATAAAAAAGAGTTGCGATCGGAGCAAATTCAACTTGATAATGATAACGCTTATCATTTGTATATTATGGAAGATGTAAATAATGAAATCCTCAACCTCCCGTTTTATTGCTCCCAGCCTGCTGGCCACCACCATCGTCACTCTGCTGACCCAGCAAGCGATCGCCGCCAGCAACGCCCCTCAAGCCGATGAAGTGATCACCGTCACCACCACGGCGCACAATACCCGCTCGGCACCAGCCTCCATCTCTGTCATCACGGCCGAACAGATCGCCGCCGCGCCCGTCAATGACCTTGCCGACCTGCTGCGCCACGAAGTGGGCATTCAGGCTGAAGCTGACACCAATGGCCGCAGCGATATCGGCATTCGCGGCATGTCCGGCAAGTACACCCTGGTACTGGTGGATGGCAAACGCCTCTCCTCCTCCAATGCCCTGTGGCGCGGCGGCAACTTCGACAACACTCCCGTGCCCCTTGGCATGATCCAGCGGGTCGAGGTGATCCGTGGCCCCATGTCGGCACTTTACGGCTCCGATGCCATCGGTGGTGTCATCAACATCATCACCAAGCAGCCGGGCAAAACCTGGCAAGGGGCGGCCGATGCCGACTTCAAGGCTATCGAAGGCAAGGATGGCGGCGATCAGCACAGAACCAACTTGGGCTTTACCGGCCCGCTGACCGACAACCTGCTGATCCGGATGAACGGCGAGGTGTATGACCGTCAAGCCTGGACCCCCACCGAAGCTGCTGACGGCATCCCTCTTATCGAAGCCAAACAGACCCGCAACTTCGCCTCCACCCTGAGCTGGCTGGTGGATGAGCAGCAGCGCTTCGAGCTGGATTACCTCTACAACCAGGATGAGCGGCCTCTCGATATCTTCCGCAAAACCGGCAACAAGGTGCACAGCCGCCAGCAGCAAAACGATCGCAACCTGTTTGGGCTGACCCACAAGGGGAACTGGAGCTGGGGTGACACCACCGTCATGGCCAACTACGAGACCTCCCAGATCGACGACTTCAACACCAGCTACTCTGCCCCACAGCAGCGGGAGCTGGAAGAGAACACCTTGACCCTCAAGGGCTATACCAACCTGGCGCTGGCCAACCACTACCTGACCCTGGGTGGTGAATATCTGGACCGGGAGCTGGTGGATGCGGTGAGCTACAAGGATATCGGCGGCAAAGAGAGTCACTCCCAGGAGGCACTGTTTGCTCAGGACGAGATCGGCCTGACCGATAGCCTGACCCTGACTCTGGGCGGCCGTTACGATCACCACGAGATCTACGGCAGTCACTTCACCCCGCGCGGCTATCTGGTGTACGAGCTGAACGATGTGGTGACCGTCAAAGGCGGGGTCAGCCAGGCCTTCAAGGCGCCGGCACCGCACCAGTACTCCAATGGCTACAGCATCGAGAGTTGCGGCGGCAGTTGCCGCATCTATGGCAGTGACAAGGTCAAGCCGGAAACCAGCACCAACTACGAGCTGGGCGTTATCGCAGGGCAAGGGATCTGGGAAACCAGCGCCACCCTGTTCTACTCCGACATCGACGACATGCTCACCTTCAAGCAGTTGCCGAACTCCACTGACCGCACCTGGTACAACCTGGAGAAAGCCACTACCAAGGGGCTGGAACTAACCGGCAAGCTCGATCTGACCAACGATATCAACCTCGGCGCCAACTACACCTACCTCAAGGCGGAAGGCGATCAGGGTCAGGCACTGCCCGAGCGGCCGGAGCACAAGGCCAACGCCAAGATCACCTGGCAGGCCACCGAGCGGGTCAATGCCTTTGTCGGCACCACCTACACCGGTACCCAGTTTGCCGAGCAGACCGTCAACAAGGTTGTCGTACTGCACAAGCTGCCCAGCTATCAGACCTTCGATCTCGGCACCGGCTTCAAGGTCACCGAGAACTTTGACCTGCGACTGGGGATCAACAACCTGACCGACGTGCGCCTGCAAGAGAAAGACACCGTCTTCCAGAACGTCGAACCGGGTCGCAGCTACTACGTCAGCGGCTCAGCCCGCTTCTAAGGTAGCCAAGGCCGATATAACAGAGCGCGGGCCCATGCCCGCGCTCTGTTAACCAAGAGAATAAGGGGAAGATCCCCACTGGACAGCAAAGAGCATGCAGATTTCCATTTTCATCAGGATCGCTCATGTTCACCTCACTTCTGAATGCTTCACCCCTTGCCACCCTGCCCACCCCTGACGAGATGTTAAAGGCCAGACCCTGTCCGGCACGGCTCGCTCGCCAAATCGCACGCAGCCGCCAGCAAGCCCGCCATATTCTGCAGGGAGAGGATGATCGCCTGCTGCTGGTGATCGGCCCCTGCTCCATTCACGATCCGGCAGCCGCCCGCGACTATGGTGGCTGGCTCGCTGAACTGCAGGGCCAATACGGGGAGCAGCTGCAACTGGTGATGCGCACCTATTTCGAAAAGCCGCGCACGACGCTCGGCTGGAAAGGATTTATCTTCGATCCCGACCTCGATGGCAGCGATCGGCTGGAAAAGGGCCTATCCCTGGCCCGGGAGTTACTTCTGGCCCTTGGACAGGAAGGGCTCGCCTGTGCCACCGAATTTCTCGATCTCACCAGCATGCTCTATCTGGGGGATCTCATCAGCTGGGGTGCCATCGGTGCCCGCACCACCGAATCCCAGCTCCACCGTCAGCTGGCCTCGGCCCTTCCATGCCCCATCGGTTTTAAAAACGGCACCGATGGCAATATCCGGATCGCAGTCGAGGCGATCCTCGCCAGCCGGGCGGCCCACCTCTATACCCAACCTTCCGGTGATGGCCAGCTGGCACTGGTGCGCAGCCATGGCAACCCCGACTGTCATCTGATCCTGCGCGGTGGCCGCCAACCCAACTATCAGAGCAATCATGTTACAGAGGCTGGCGACTTGCTGCGCCAACATCATCTGTCACCTCGGCTGATGATCGATTGCAGCCACGGCAACAGTCAGAAACAACATGCCCACCAGCTGCTGGTTGCCCGTGACATTGCCGACCAGCTGGGAGCAGGTAGCCATGCCATCGCCGCCATCATGGTGGAAAGTTTTATCTGCGAAGGGCGTCAGGATATCGGCAGCAAACCGCTGCGCTACGGCCAGTCGATCACCGATAGCTGTATCGGCTGGGAACAGACAAGGCAGCTGCTCGATATGGTGGCAGAAGGGGTGGAGGTGCGCCGCCAGCAGCGGATCGCCCTGGCGGGATAAATGGCGGATTAGAGAGATAACTCAGAAAACAGTGTGGCCCCGATGGGGCCACACTGTTGTTCACTGTTTGACGCACGTCAGGCGACTGACTCACGCTCCACCAGCTGGGCTTCAAACTTGAGCGCCAGGCCGTCTACCGGCTTGTGATCGAGCAGGCGCAGCGCCAGTTCAGCAGCGCGGCTGCCCATCTCCTCGATGGGGTAGCGCACTGTGGTGAGCTTGGGATAGATGTAGCGGGCGTAGGGGATATCGTCGAACCCCACCACCGACACCTGCTGCGGGATCTTGTAACCCCGCTCCAGCAGGCAAGAGATCGCCCCCGCCACCATGCCGTCGTTGAAACCGAGCACGGCCGTGAACTCGACACCACGGGCCAGCAGTTCACTCATCGCCACATAGCCGCCATTTTCGTCGGCAAAGGCGCGGCTGACGAGTGCAGGATCAAAGGCGATCCCGGCTCTGGCCAGGGTCTGGGTGTAACCGGCCATCCGCTGCTGACCATCTACAAACTCTTCATCATCGGAGGTGATAAAGGCGATGTTGCGATGACCGGCATCCAACAAGTGCTGGCACGCGGTGGTGATCCCCGCCTGGTTATCGAGCCAGACGCAGCGATCCTCAAAGCCCGGCACCTGACGGTTGATAAAGACGATGGGGGTAGAGCCTGCCGCCAGCTCGCTCAGCTCCTCGTCCGGAAGCGCCTTGCTGTGGAGGATCAGCGCATCGCACTGGCGCTGCAGCAGCGCCTGAATGGCATGACGCTCGCGCGCGATATCGTGGTTGCCAGACATGACGATGGTGAACTTGTTAGCCTGATCGACCATGGTTTCGATGCCACGCATCATCTGGGCAAAGAAGGGGCCGCCGCAGAGGTCGCCAACCAGCACGCCAATGCAGTTGGAACGCTTGCTGACCAGTGCCTGGGCAAAACTGTTGGGTCGAAAATTCAGTTCCTTCATGGCCGCCAGTACGGCCTCACGCTTTTCCGGTGCTACCTGTGCCGTGTTGTTGATAACCCGCGACACGGTGGAGATAGACACATTTGCCAGCTGAGAAACGTCTTTAATCGTTGCCACTATCCATTCCTTTATTGTGGGGGAACCTGTCGGTGCCGACGCCCGAGTATACCCTGCGGCCTGATGCAATTCCCGGAGCCAGGTCACCAGGCATGTTTCCTTTGGTAACAAAACCTTACCCGATGATACCCGGCAGCAGGGAAATTTGAAAACAGGAGCCGGCTGGCGGCCCCCGACTCAATAGGCGTGATTGAGCTCCCGCTCTGACATGAAGCGCAGCGGCTGCTGCAGCTTGTGCTGATAAATGAGATCGAACGACAACACGTTTTGTACGTAGTTGCGGGTCTCCTTGTAGGGAATGCTCTCGACCCACACGTCCATCGGCTTGTTGTCACTCTGCTCTCGCCAGCGTTTTACCCGTCCCGGCCCGGCGTTGTAGGCGGCCGCCGCCAGGATCCGGTTGCCGTCATAGACATCCAGCAAGCGCTTGAGATAGGCGCTTCCCAGACGAATATTCATCGTCGGATCAAACAGTTGCTGCTCGTTGCGATAGGGCACCCCCAGCTTGCCGGCAGTCTCTTTGGCTGTAGCAGGCATCAGCTGCATCAGACCGCGCGCCCCCACCGGCGACTGGGCCAGCGGATAGAGGGCACTCTCCTGACGGGATATGGCGTAGAGCAAACTGGTGTTCATGGTGCGCTCTTGCGCCATCTGGGAGAAGGTGCGTTTGAGCGGCAGCGGGAAGCGCAGGTCGAGGGCATCCCACGCTTCGGCGCGAATGCTGGCGAGAATGGCCAGCTCGTGCCAGCCCTGATTGAGGGCGATATGACCAAACTCGATGCGCTGGGCCACCGGATTGCGATCCATATTGTGGATCCACTCCGAGCGGGCCGCCGCAATCTCGTTCATCGACAGCAGCTCGCGCACCCGCAACAGGAAGGGCCAGCGCTGGCTGGCCGTGCGCCAGTCCGGTACATGCTTGACGCTCTGGTTCTTGATGCGATAGGGCACCCCGGTGCGCTGGGCGGCCATAAAGCCGTAGAAACCGCGCAGGTTGGCAGTCTCCAGATAGAGATCCCGCGCCGGTTTTTGCTGCCCCTGCACCTCAAGGGAGCGCGCCATCCAGTAGCGCCAGCGATCCTCTTTCTGACGGGCCATCGGCATCATCTTCACCCAGCCGGAGAGGCCACGCCAATCCTGCTCCCAGATGGCCAGTCGCGCCCGCAGCTCGGTGATATCTGGGTCCGCCAGCTTTTTCACCGTGCTGTCGACCCAGCTACGCTGGGCAATGGAGCGATCCAGCAGCAGGCGGCGGGCAATGGCACGCTCTACCGGTTTCACCTCGGCCTGGGTCAGGCCAAAACGGCTGCGAAACAGCGCAAGCTGGCGCAGCACCGACTCAGGCTCCTGATTGGCATAGCGGGTCAAGCCGAGGGAGAGCAGCTTGCGGGAATAGGGATTGCTGCTGAAATAGGCCGGGTTCATCGCCTTGGCTGGCTGCTCGAACAGGGTCACCATCTGATCGCCATAGCTTTGCAAGCCGCTACCCAGGGTCGCGCCAAGGTGGCGGATCAGATTGGGGTTTTCCGCCTCGAACGCCAGCGTCATCCGCTGCCAGATCTTCTCCTGGGTTCGCTGACCAGATGCCTGCCACAGCTGGAACAGCGGGGAGCAGGCATCGGGACGCGATTGACCGCTCATCCAGATCTTGCCCGCCCCCTGCAACGCCTCTTTCGGCTTGCCGGTGTAATAGAGCGCCTGATAGTGCATGCAGAGCAGGTCGGTGGAGCTCGGCTTGGCCGGATAGAAGCGAAGGAACTGCGACCACTGCTGGCTCTGGGCCAAATAGGTCAGATAACTGCGCTCCAGCCGGTTGGACTGGGGGGTATCCCCATGCTGGCGGATAAAACGGGTCACATCGTTGTAATCCGCCGCCCCCGGACGAAAGGCGAGCTGATAGTAATCGAGGTAAGGGAGCAGGGGGTAATGGGTCAAACGGGCACGAATTTGCTGGAAACGGGCCTGATCATTGGCCCGTACGGCGTCATACGCCTGACGGTAGAGCGTCTGGTCGGCAGTCTGCGCCATCAGGGTCGGCACAAACAGCGCCGACAAAACAATTCCCCATACAGCTTTCACTGAACATCTCCATTGAGGGCAATACACCGCCCGGTGGCGGTGGGTCTACTGCCTCTCATTCTACCCGTTGCCGGGCGGCGCTACAGCGGGGAGCTGGGACTATTTTTCTGCCTCGCTCAGCTGCATTTCGCGCAGTTGCTCCGGTCTGGTCAGCCGCTGTACATATTTCTCCAGATAGGGCACCGGCAGCGGCTTGGAGGCGAGATATCCCTGATAGAAACTACACCCCTGCGCCTTGAGAAACTCCAGTTGCTGACGGGACTCCACCCCTTCTGCCGTGACGTTGAACCCCATATGTCGCGCCATGGCGATCACCGCCTCGACGATGGCCATGTTGTCGCCATCTTTCGGTATGTCCTGAATGAATGAGCGGTCGATCTTGAGCTCATCGGCAGGCAGCCGCTTGAGGTAGCTCAGGGAGGAGTAACCGGCGCCAAAATCGTCGATGGCAAAGCTGATGCCGAGCTCCTTGAGCTCGGTCATTTTGCTGATGGTGTCCTCGGCATGACCCAGCACCACGGATTCGGTGATCTCCAGATTGAGGCAGGCCGGATCCATGCCGGTTTGCGCCAACACATCGTGGATCCGCTCGACAAAGTCGGTGGCATGGAACTGCTTGGCACTGACGTTGACCGAGATCTGCGGAATGTGGATGCCGTTCTCCTCCCACAGCACATACTGGGCGCACGCCTCGTGCAGCACCCAGTTGCCGATATCGACAATCAGGTCCGTCTCCTCGGCAATGGGGATAAATTCGGCAGGCGAAACCAGCGAGCGACCGGCTGGCTGCCAGCGAATGAGTGCCTCGACACCAATGATATCGCCGCCATCGACCATATGCTGAGGCTGATAGTAGAGGGTCAGCTCTTGCTGGCTGAGGGCATTGCGCAATTCGTTGTGAATGAGCAGACGGCGATCCGCCTGCTGCTGCATCGAGGCATCGAAGAAGCGACGGGTCTTGCGGCCAGCGGACTTGGCCTGATACATGGCGGTGTCTGCCTGCTTGAGCAGATCATCGACCCCCTGCTCCCGATCCGGAAACAAAGTAATGCCGACGCTGGCACCGATGTGCAGCACCTGCCCCACATAGGTATAAGGAGCGGCAATCTCGGTGATGAGCCTCTCGGCAATGATATCGGCCTGCATCTCCGCCTGGGGCGGGCTGGCCGAGAGCGATGGCAGCAGCAGTACAAACTCGTCACCACCGAGGCGGGCCAGACAATCCCCCTGTCGCACCAGCCGTTTGAGACGGGCGGCGACCTCCTTGAGCAGCCAGTCACCGGTGGCGTGGCCGAGGGAGTCGTTGATAGTCTTGAAGTGATCGAGATCGATAAAGAGCAGGGCGCCAATCAGACCGTCGCGGGTCGCCTCGTTGAAGGTCTGCACCAGGGTCTCGTGGAGCTGACGGCGATTGGGCAATCCGGTCAGCTCGTCGTAATAGGCGAGATCCTGGATGCGTCGCTCGGCCGCCTTGCGCTCGGAGATATCCTCGAAGCAGATGACAAAGTGGCTGATCACCCCTTTTTCATCCTGCACCGGCGTCACTATCTCCCACTGGGGATAGGAGTGACCATCGACATGGCGACGCTGGGTCTCCCCCTGCCAGCGGCTGAGGGTATTGAGCTCGTAGCCGAGCCCACCCAGATTGGGCCAGAGATCCTCTTCCAGATGCAGGCCCAGCACCGACTGGCTGTCGAAGCCGGTGATCTGGCTGAAGGCGTTGTTGACCCGCAGGATCTTGAACCCCGGATCCGTAATGATGATCCCTTCGTGGGTCTCGAATGCAACGGCAGAGAGGCGCATCTGGGCATCTGATTGCAATCGCTCCAGCTCGGCTACCATCCGTACCGAAAAGGTATTGAGTACCGAGGTGAGGTTGCTGGTATCTGCCGGGGCCGAATAGAGCAGCGCCAGATGGCCCAGAAGTTGGCCTCTGGCATCAAACAGCGGCTGACCATAATAAGTCTGCCCGGCCGCCAGCCAGGGTTGATACTCCTGCGACTCGTCGATCACCTCGAAACAGATGGCCCCCTGCTTGTAGAGCTCCTGACAGGGGGAGCCCGCCAGCGGATAGTCCTTCTGCGCCAGCCCGTCGGCGGCCAGCACTTTGACCCGGTCAGCACCGCACAACTCCCCCACCCAGACCGCATCCACCTTGAGAATATGAGCCAGCTGGCTGACCAGGGTATTGAAGAAATCGAGCCCGGTGCGGGCAGAGAGCGCCTGCGCCAACTGGGTGAGCAGGGTGGTTTGCAGCAACGGCAAAGAGAGGTTGAGAGAGGATACTGAACTGTTGGCGGTATCAAGAGGGGCCAGCCAGCCACAGCAGATCTGCTGGGTGGGCACAAACTGGCCGCTCCAGAGCACATGGTTGAGCTGCCCCTGATCATCTTTCAGATGACCGATGAACTGTTCAGGCAGATGTGATTCATGAAGCCGGACAAGAAAGTCGGCAAAGCCTGCCTCGTCTTCCGGTAACAGGCGAGCGGCCCAGGGATGATTGCCCTCCCCTTGCCACTGCTGGTAGGCCCCCTGATCAGAGAGACTCCACTGATCGTGTTGCCGATCGAAAAACCACATGACTTGCGTGGCCTGCTGCTTCATTTACCACTCCAACACAACAACCAACCACGTTTGATGTCCAATCAGGCATAGCAACGCCCCCTGCATCCGCTCATCAGATCAGAGGTTGCGAGGGAAGAGTACAAACATGCGATATCAAGCAGTGGAAACCGGACATGAGGTCGACACGAAGTGCTGCCAAGAAGGGACAGAAACGATCCTATTCCCGTCATACTGCCTGCCAGTTTCATGGAGCTCAAGCTGTTTTTGGCACGAAACCGGAAAAGATCACAATTTATAAGTTGCTGAATAGCCAAGGGAAGGTTATGTGACATAGATCACATTTCAATCTTTACCAATGAGTAATCTGAAGGTGAAGACACAAGCAAGACGACCCGAAGGGGGCCAATATGAAAATCGAAATTACCAGCAAAATCATCGACATCACCCCGGCTATCCGCGAGCGCATCGAATCCCGTTTTGAAAAGCTCGAACGTCTTCAGGTGCCTCTCATCACACCCCATGTGATTGTTTCCAAAGAGCGTCTGATGTTCACTGTCGAAGCCAGTGCTGGCATCCCCAACGGCAAACTGTTTGCCCAGGCAGAGCATGAGGATCTCTACGCCGCCATCAACGAACTGGGGCAAAAACTGGAGCGCCAACTCAACCGTCACACCGAAAAGCCGATTGCCCGTCGTGCCAATGCCGCGCTCAAAGAGCAGCCGCAACCGGATGAAGCTGACGCTTGATAGCATGCCGCACGGCTAAAAATTCCAAAGAGCATAAAGGCGGGGTCACCCGCCTTTTTGTTGCCTGTGATTTGCCGACAAGCATCGCGTTACACCAGTGAACAGGCGCCATCAACTGAGCCAGTGCAACCGGGTATCCACCCCCTGTTGCAAACGGTCGAGGATCGGCAGCAATACCAGCGGATCCTCCTGGCGTGGCATATCGGCCAGCTTTCCTTGCAACCGCTCCCGCGCCAGCGGTGACAGGTTGTCGTAGACAGCCTCATCCAGCAGCGGCTGTTTGACCGCCAGCGGCGGTGTTTGCAGCGCCAGCCAGAGCCGCACATCCACCATGCTTCCCCCTTGCTGCAACCGCTCATTGATGGCACTGCAGTCACACCCCGCCCCTTCAGCCACCAGCACCTCTGCCGGTCTCAGCGCAAAGTGCAGACGCCAGTCACGGCTCTGGGGAGTGGCCGCCGATTTGGCATCAAACCAGGGCTGTTCCTCCACCGCGTCGGTCAGCAGGGCCAGATGCAACCGGAAATCCGCCCGATCCCCATGCTGCAGGTCACGGTTGAGGCGCTGCCCCAACTGGCCCTCATCGACGAGCAGGTGATTACGGATTGAACTGGGCAGCATGAGATAACTCTCGAAAATGGCGATTTCACTGGTTATCGGCCACAAATCCAATTCTTTTAATGGAAAAATCCTGCTTGGGGGTTCACAAAACCGGAAGATCTGTTAGTATGCGCCTCGCACTTGTGGAGGGGTTCCCGAGCGGCCAAAGGGATCAGACTGTAAATCTGACGGCTCTGCCTTCGAAGGTTCGAATCCTTCTCCCTCCACCATTTCAAGTGCGACAAGTTGAAAGCAATACCCCGTGGAGGGGTTCCCGAGCGGCCAAAGGGATCAGACTGTAAATCTGACGGCTCTGCCTTCGAAGGTTCGAATCCTTCTCCCTCCACCA
>NZ_JBFOCL010000046.1:0-54820 GCF_040907785.1 Aeromonas sp. s8 | reverse complement strand
AACAACCCAGCGCGTGTGGCATCCCCGGAAACAACCATGGCTCCCGCAGGAGCCATGGTTGTTTCCGGGCGCGCGTTACGCCCGCAGGGCCCGCATCAGCTGGGCGACTACGTCGTCGAGCAGAGGGCGATCGGGGCAGCACTGGGCGAAGGTGACCAACCCTTGCAGGTTGATCAGCAGCAGGGCGGTGAGGGTGTGGATATTGCTATCCGGGGCCAGTTCACCCTTGGCCTGCGCCTGCGTCAGCAACTCGGCCAGATCCTGCTCCAGCTCGCCATAGATACCCTTGACCCGCTGGGTCAGCTCCTCATCCTGCTCGCTCAGCTCCATCATGGTGCGGGTCACCAGACAGGAGCCGCAGAGCGCCTCCCCCACAATCCGATCGAGATAGGCCGCAAGGCCCGCCAGCGGGCTCGGGTTGTCGAGCAGGGAGCGGCGCAGGGTGCGTTTGCCCTCGACATAGTGATCCACCGCCGCCAGCAGCAGGCCGCGCTTGTTGCCAAAGGCGCCGTAAATGCTGCCCGGGTGCAGGCCGGTGGCAGCCACCAGCTCCTGCATGGTGGTTTTGGCATATCCCTTGGCGCGAAACGCTTCCATGGCATTTCGCAGTACCTCGTCCCGATCAAACTCGGCTATGCGCATGGTTCCTCCCGTGGGAAATGGTTCACCGGCAAGGGGCAACAGGGCTCGCCGATAAAGAGTGGCTGGAAAGGGCGGCAAGTTTACCCCAGCCGCCCGCTCGGGCCAACCTTCTTGAACGCACATTCAAAAAAGACTTGCATCGGAACAAAAAAACGTCTTGAATGCACGTTCAAGAATAACACGTTCAGGACAACCTATCATGAATACCCTGTTTCAGCCGTATCGACTCAATGACACTCTGACCCTGGCCAACCGTTTCATGATGGCCCCGCTCACCCGCTGCATGGCAGGCCCAGGTCTGGTGCCGACCGAGCAGATGGCAGCCTATTACGGCCGCCGCGCCGACATCGGCCTGATTGTTTCAGAGGCCGTCATCATCCGCCCCGACGCGCAGGGTTACCCCAATACCCCGGGCCTCTTCACCCAGGCGCAGATCGATGGCTGGAAGAAAGTCACCAGCGCCGTGCACGCCAAGGGCGGCAAGATCTTCGCCCAGCTGTGGCACGTCGGTCGCCTCTCCCACCCCTTCTTCCATCAGGCTGAAGTGCTGGCTCCCTCTGCCGTAGCGCACGAGGGCACTGTGCCCCGCATGCGCGAGCTGACCTATCAGGTGCCGCGTGCCCTGACCGAGGCGGAAATCGCCCAGCTGGTGCTGGATTACGCCCAAGCCGCTGCCAACGCCATCGAGGCGGGCTTTGACGGGGTGGAGATCCACGGTGCCAACGGCTACCTGATCGACCAGTTCCTGCACCACTCCACCAACCTGCGCACCGACAACTACGGTGGCTGCCCGGAAAATATGAGCCGCTTCGCGCTGGAAGTGGTCGATGCCATCAGCGCCCGAATCGGCGGTGATCGGGTTGGTATTCGCCTCTCCCCGGGGGCTTATGTCCATCTGGCGGGGAGCCCGGAAGATCGCGCCGTGTTCGACTATCTGCTGGGCAAGCTCAACGACCGCCCGCTGGCCTATATCCACCTCGGCATCTTCGATGACAACCTCACCTTCGATTATCTGGGTGGCCGAGCCTCCGACTATCTGCGCGCCCACTACAAGGGCAATCTGGTCGGGGTGGGCAACTACGACGCCGAGCGCGCCGCAGCGGCCATCGAGGCCAACCGCTTCGATCTGGTGGCCATCGGCCGTCCGCTTATCGCCAACCCGGACTACCTCACCAAGGTGAAGAAGGGAGAAGCGCTGGTGCCCTACGCCGACACCATGCTGGCCGAGCTGGTATAACCGCGAAGCCATCACCAGACGACAGGCAATAAAAAACGAGGGGAGCTGTTGCTCCCCTCGTGCTATCTGGCTGATGCCGCATTCCGTTGGTGCGGGCTTAATTGGTGCGGATGCTTAATTGGTACGAAATAGCGCCTCGATGGAGAGCCCCTGGCTCAGCAGGATCTCCCGCAGACGGCGCAGCCCCTCCACCTGGATCTGACGTACCCGCTCGCGGGTCAGGCCAATCTCGGCTCCCACATCCTCGAGGGTAGCGGGCTCGTACCCCAGCAGACCGAAACGACGGGCCAGCACTTCCCGCTGTTTGGGATTGAGCTCTTCCAGCCAGTGCACAATGCTGCTGCGCATATCATCTTCCTGTGACTCCAGCTCAGGCCCCATGCCGCGCTCGTCGGAGAGCACATCCAGCAATGCCTTGTCGCGATCGCCACCGATGGGGGTGTCCACCGAGGTGATCTTCTCGTTGAGCTTGAGCATGCGATTCACATCGTCCACCGAACGATCCAGCGCGAAGGCGATATCCTCGGCGGTCGGTTCATGATCGAGACGGTGAGAGAGTTCGCGCGCGGTGCGCAGGTAAACGTTTAACTCTTTGACCACATGAATGGGCAGACGGATGGTGCGGGTCTGGTTCATGATGGCCCGCTCGATGGTCTGGCGGATCCACCAAGTGGCATAGGTGGAGAAACGGAAGCCGCGCTCGGGGTCGAACTTCTCGACCGCACGGATAAGACCGAGGTTGCCCTCTTCGATAAGATCCAGCAGCACCAGGCCGCGGTTGTTGTAACGACGGGCGATTTTCACCACCAGTCGCAGGTTGGACTCGATCATGCGCTTGCGGGCAGCTTTGTCACCCCGCAAGGCACGACGGGCGTAGTAGACTTCCTCTTCGGCAGTGAGCAGCGGGGAGAAGCCAATCTCCCCCAGATAGAGTTGCGTGGCATCCATCACCTTGTTCAGTTCCGGTGCCAGCAACTCATCGGAGATAGTCTCGTCCGCCTCGGCGGCTACCTCCTGCAACTCTTCTACCTCGTGAGATTCGGGTTCAGCGTCAAACTCTAACTCTGCATCCTGCATTACCAGTTGTTCTTGGCTCATGGTGTGTCTCCCTGACGTTACCAGAGTAAGACGGTCTCTCTGGGGTTAACGCTTTGGCAAATAGCTCATCGGATTGATCGACTTGCCTCTGTACCGGATCTCGAAATGCAATCGCACATCCGGCGCGTCCGTGCTACCCATGTTGGCAATGACCGAGCCCCCCTTGACGCTGTCCCCTTCCTTCACCCGCAACTCGTCGTTGTGTGCGTAAGCGGAGAGATAGTCATCATCATGCTTGAGGATAATCAGCTTGCCGTACCCCCTTAAAGCACTGCCAGCGTATACCACTTTACCGCTGCTGGCGGCGTAGACGGGTTGCCCCTTCTGGCCGGCTATGTCGATCCCCTTGTTACCCTGTTCTGCAACAGAGAACCCCTCGACAATCCGGCCTTTTGCGGGCCAGTGCCAAGCAAGTCTCGACTGGGAGTTGTTTGTTTTTTGTTCTTTTACCTGAGCGTATTCCTTCGGTGCTGCCGGAGCAACGGATTTCTGAGAGATGAACGGCGTGGTCTGACCAGATCCACTCGGCTCGGCCAACGGACGCGGACCGCTGCTCGGACGGCTCACGGCCACCGGTGTCACGGTTGCCGGACGAGTCGCAGCTACCATCTGGGTCGAACCGCCGCCTGCGGTCTGGACATTGAGCACCTGACCCGGTTGTAGCGCATAGGGGGCGCTCAGGTTGTTGCTCTGGGCCAGCGCCTGCGGTGTCATGCCGAACTGGCGGCCGATGCTGCTCAGGGTATCGCCGCGGCGCACCTCATAGGTACCGGCACTGCGGCTGCTGCCAACACTGGCGCTGGAACCATCGAGTCGCAGTCGCTGCCCCGGATAGATGTTGTAGGGCGGGCTGATGTTGTTGAGGCTGGCCAGCGACGGCACATCGTTGCCGGAGTTGAAGGCGATGGAGTAGAGGGTATCGCCCCGTTTCACCACATAGCTGCCGCCCTGGATGGGGGCGCTGACCTGGGCACCGCTTTGGCGAGCCGGAATGGTCGAGACAAACTGCCCCTCATCAACACCATCTACCGGAGCTGCATTTTTACTGGAGGAGCAGGCAAGCAGCAGCCATGACAACACCACGACACTGCTTCCTTGCCAAATACGCGAACGCATAATGGATCCTTAACGACTAAACCAGAAATAGGCCACCACGGCCAGACCAATACAGAGCCAACCGAGCACATCTACGTAGTGCATCAGTTTGCGTTCCATCTTCTCGCCACCCCAGCGCATCAGGCCCGCAACCAGGAAAAAGCGCATGCCACGACCGATGAGGGAGGTGATGATGAAGGGCAGCAGAGCCATTTGCAACAACCCTGCCGTCACGGTAAACACCTTGTAGGGGATAGGGGTGAAGCTGGCAATGAAAATGACCCAGATCCCCCACTGCTCAAACCAGTTGCGAGCGATTTCGATCTTGTCCTGATAGCCCACAGACTCCACCAGTGGCAGCACTACCGGATCCCACAGGGCATAGCCAAGGGCATAGCCAAACAGGGCGCCCAGCACAGAGAAGACGGTAGCCAGCGTGGCGTAGTGCCACGCCTTGTGGGGCTTGGCGAGCGCCATCGGCGCCAGCATCACATCCACCGGGATCGGCCAGAACACCGACTCGATGAAAGCGGTGATGGAGAGATACCAGGGGGCATGCTTGTGGCGAGCCCACTGCATCACCAGTACGTACAAACGGGAAAACAACTTCACTCAACATCTCCGTCAATCAGGGGAACAAAACGTACCGGCTCCAGAATACGGCTGGTAAGCTGGGATCCGGATCGTTCGATCAGCTGCAAGGTCTGCTGGCTGTCACCCACCGGCAACACCAGTCGGCCCCCTTCGGCCAGCTGATCGGTGAGCGCCGTCGGGATCTCGCTCGCCGCGGCCGTCACCAGAATGGCGTCATAAGGCCCCTTGTTGGGCCACCCCAGCCAGCCGTTGCCGTGCTTGGCAGAGACATTGTGCAGATCGAGCTGGCGCAGTCGGCGTCGGGCCTGGAACTGCAGCGACTTGATCCGCTCAACGGTATACACATGCTCCACCAGATGGGCGAGGATCGCCGTCTGGTAGCCCGAGCCAGTGCCAATCTCCAGCACATGGGCCGGATTGTTTTGCATCAGCAACTCGGTCATTCGCGCCACCATATAGGGCTGCGAAATGGTCTGGCCGTGGCCGATGGGCAGGGCGGTATTGTCCCACGCCTTGTGCGCCATGGCCTCGTCCACGAACAGCTGGCGCGGCACTTTCGCGATGGTCGCCAGCACGCGAAAATCGCGAATATCCTGCGCAATGAGCTGATTTAACAGGCGCTGTACTATCACACCACCCTCATCCCTGCAGATCTAACCAGGCCCCCAGACCGGCGAGACTGTCATAGGCAGTCATATCGATGGTCAGGGGGGTAATCGAGACATAGCCCTGCTCGATGGCGGCAAAATCGGTGCCTTCACCGGCATCCTGCTGGCTACCGGGGGGGCCGATCCAGTAGATGGGCTGACCACGGGGATCCTCGGTGCAGATCACCGACTCCGCCCGGTGGCGATTGCCAAGGCGGGTGGTCTTGATCCCCTTGATCTGCTCGAGGGGCAAGTCCGGCACGTTGACGTTGAGGATCTGATCGGCAGGCAGGGGGTGTTTCATCAGCCCTTTCACCAGCAGGGCCGCATAGTGGGCCGCCGTGGCGAAGTGGGTCTTGCCTACCAGCGAGATGGCGATGGAGGGGTAGCCAAGATGGCGCCCCTCGGTGGCCGCGGCGACCGTGCCCGAGTAGATGACATCATCTCCCAGGTTGGCACCGTGGTTGATGCCGGCCACCACCATGTCGGGTTCAGGGCGCACCAGCTCGTTGACCGCCAGATGCACGCAGTCGGTCGGCGTCCCCTTCACCGCATAGCTCTCGCACCCATTAAAGCCGTTTTCTGCAATGCGGGTAACCCGCAGCGGTACTTCCAGCGTCAGGGAGTGACTCGCGCCGCTGCGGTTGCGATCCGGCGCCACCACAATGACCTCGCCGCAGGCGCGCAGCGCCTCGCTGAGGGCACGAATGCCCTCGGCATGCACACCATCATCATTACTGACCAGAATTCGCATCGGTCTGATTCCTGAAACCGTGATCGGCCTCTTCGGCCTGCAATAACTCGCGCACCACGCTGGTGGCAAACGCGCCCGCCGGCAGGAAGAAGGAGAGGGTCAGCGCCTCGCCGTCCAGCTGCCAGCTCATCTGCTCCGGCTTGAGCAGCAGGGGGCGGCGATCCTGATCCAGCCCGGCTTTCTCCAGCCCGTCACACCAATCGCTATAGGGAGCCAACACAGCCTGTTCGAACTCGGCAGCGGCGCCCTGACTGGCCAGGCGGCCACGGCCCCACTGGGGCGCGGTAAGTTGCACGTCGCCGGAGGCAAGACGCGCTTCCAGCTCGGGGGTCACGCTCTCTTCGCTGAAGATGGAGTGGCTACCCTTGAGCATCACGCAATCACCGGCCAGCAGCTGATGGGCCAGCCCCTGTTCGATACGGGCGCTGACGATGGCGTTGAACAGCATGCTGCGGGCGGCAGAGAGGTAGAGGGAGCGCTTGTTGCGATCCTTGATCCGCTTGCCGGCAAACATCGCCTTGGCCGCTTCCAGGTTGTTGCCATCGCGGCCAAAACGCTGCTCACCATAGTAATTGGGCACGCCCTGAGTGGCGATGGCCTGCAGGCGCGCTTCCAGCCCGTCGGCCTGTTCCAGACCGGTGAGACGCAGGGTGAAGTGGTTGCCCTTGAGGTAGCCGACCCGCAATTTGCGGTTGTGACGCCTGGCTTGCAGGATCTGGATGCTGTCGCTCTCGATAACCGACAAGTCCGGTTCGGCCTTGCCAGGCAGGTGAATGCCGAACCACTGCTCGGTCACCGCGTGGCGATCCTTCAGGCCCGCCCAGGTCACCGCATTGCGGTTGACCCCGGCCACATCGGCCAGCAGACCCGCCACCCAGGCGGTGTTCTCGCCGGTTTTGCGCACACGGACGAAGATGTGCTCCCCTTCCCCGCAAGGCTCAAACCCGAGATCTTCATTGACCACGAAGTCGGCGGCCTCGGCCTTGAGGATACCGCGGGCGGTGGGCGCCCCGTGCAGATAGGCAAGTTGTTCCAGCATTATTGTTTCACCAGTAGGACGACGGCTTCGGTGGCGATCCCTTCCTTGCGCCCCGTAAACCCAAGCTGTTCGGTGGTGGTCGCCTTGACGTTCACCCGGTTCAAATCACATTGCAGATCGGCGGCCAGCACGGCGCACATGGCGTCGATATGGGGGGCCATTTTGGGGGCTTGGGCGATGATGGTCACATCCAGGTTGCCGATGGCATAACCCGCCTTCTGTACCCGGGCAAAGACATCCCGCAGCAGGATGCGACTGTCGATCCCCTTGAACTCGGCAGCGGTATCGGGGAAGTGGCGACCGATGTCACCGGCACCGATGGCCCCCAGCAGGGCATCGCTCACCGCGTGCAGCACCACATCGCCGTCAGAGTGGGCAACCAGCCCCTGCTCGTAGGGAACCGGCACGCCACCCAGCATGCAGGGGCCAACACCACCAAATTTATGGACATCAAAACCATGACCAATGCGCATCATCAGCGGCAACCTCCCAACATGCTGAAACCAACCCCATCAATTTTGTGTACGTCCACACCATGTCCAATCCGGATCATGCTAACTCCTTGTTCGGGCCTGTTTGTTCGAGACACTCTGCTCTGAACGGTCTGTTCTGACTGAGGGGCTTATGCCTGCTGGCTTAAAAACAGCCCCGCCAGCGACAAATCTTCCGGCCGGGTCACTTTGATATTGTCGGCGCGCCCCTCCACCATCCGCACCGCGAATCCGGCCCGCTCCATGGCGGAGGCCTCGTCGGTGATGGTGGCGCCCAGCAGTAGCCCCTCTTCCAGCGCCCGCTTCAGGGCTAGGGTCGGGAACATCTGCGGCGTCAGGGCATGCCAGAGCTGCTCGCGCTCGACGGTAGCGATGATATTGCCCTCCCCATCGGAGCGCTTCATGGTATCGCGCACCCGACTGCCGAGAATGGCACCGCCGCAGTTCATGGCCGCGGCAATCAGCGCATCGAGATCGCCGTGAGTCAGGCAGGGGCGGGCCGCATCGTGCACCAGCACCCACTCCCCTTGCGCCACATGGAGACCATTGAGGACGGAAAAGGCGCGCTCGGCGCCTCCCTCTACCCGCACAATTCGCGGGTCGGCCGCCACGGGCAGGGCCTCGAACCAGCGGTCATGGGGCGCCAGCGCCACGATCACCTGGGCGATGGCCGGGTGGGAGAGCAGCCGCTCCAGGGTATGTTCGAGAATGGTTTTACCCGCCAGTTGCAGGTACTGCTTGGGGCAATCGGCCCCCATCCGGCTGCCGATACCGGCGGCAGGGACGATCGCCGTCAGGCCGGATACCCGGCTGGCATCAGTCATCGTAGGGCTCATCGTCCGGCGCTGTCTCTTTGTCTTTCTCTTTGGGGATGATCCGGTAGAAGGTCTCCCCCTGCTTGATGTAACCCAGATCGTTGCGCGACAACTCCTCGATGGCCTCGAGGCCAGAGGTGAGATCATCTATCTCGCGGTAAATGAGGTCGTTACGATCCTTGAGAGTCTGGTTGTCCCGCTGTTGCTGCGAGATGGCCTCCGACAGGTTCTGATAATCGGATAGCCCGTTCTTCCCCAGCCAGAGGTCATATTGCAGTCCCCCCAGCAGGAGGATCAGGATCAGGGTGAATAGCCGCATGCACTAGGTCTCCTTCAGGCGGCCTAGTGTCCCATATTCGGTGCCAAGACAAAAGAAAGCGAGCACCCGGGAGCCACCGGCCGAACATAAAAAAGTGCCCAAGAGTGAATCAGATAGCACAAAGCCCCGCCAAACCGGCGCAAGGATGGCCAACCAGGGCGCTCCTTGTCCGGGGGCGGGGCTCTCAATCAGAAAGCGGTAAGGGGGATCAGTTCACCGCGACCGGCTCTCCCGCGCTCTCGGCCGGAGTGTTGTACTCCTCCTCGGCATCGCGGAAACGCTCCAGCATCGCTTTTGAGGGCGCTTCGCCCAGCAGACTGCCCACCACAATGGCCAGCAGTGCGAACAGGAAGCCCGGGATGATCTCATACAGCCCCAGCCAGCCGAACTGCTTCCAGACGATGACGGTGATGGCACCGACCAGCATGCCCGCCAGCGCGCCGTTGCGGGTCATTCGCGGCCACAGCACGGAGAGCAGCACCACGGGGCCAAAGGCGGCACCGAAACCGGCCCAGGCGTAGCTCACCAGCCCCAGCACCCGGTTCTCCGGATTCATGGCGACGGCGATGGCAATCACGGCGATCAGCAGCACCATCAGGCGACCCACCCACACCAGCTCACGCTGGGAGGCGTTCTTGCGCAGGAAGGGTTTGTAGAGATCCTCTGTGATGGCGCTGGAGCAGACCAGTAATTGACAACTTAGAGTGCTCATCACCGCCGCCAGAATGGCGGAGAGCAGCACCCCGGCGATCCAGGGGTTGAACAGGATCTTGGAGAGCTCGATAAAGACCCGCTCCGGGTTGCCGGTCACCCCAGCCGCCACTTCCGGGAAGCGGGCGAAGTAGGCCAGACCGAAGAAGCCGATGGCCACCGCGCCTGCGAGGCAGAACACCATCCAGGTCATGCTGATACGGCGGGCATTGGCCATGGAGTGGTGGGAATCGGCTGCCATGAAGCGGGCCAGAATGTGGGGCTGACCGAAGTAACCAAGGCCCCAGGCCATCAGCGAGACAATGGCGATCACATCCAGATTTTTGAACATGTCGAGGTTGGTAGCGCTCTTGGCGGCCACCTCGATCATGGCGCTGTCCACCCCGCCGACGGCGATGATGACGAAGACCGGGGTCAGGATCAGGGCGAAGATCATCAGGGTTGCCTGCACCGTGTCGGTCCAACTCACCGCGAGGAAGCCGCCAAAGAAGGTGTAGGTGATGGTGGCGGCGGCACCGACCCAGAGGGCGGTGTTGTAATCCATGCCGAAGGTGCTCTCGAACAGACGGGCACCTGCCACCACGCCGGAGGCGCAATAGATGGTGAAGAACAGCAGGATCACCAGCGCCGAGAGAATGCGCAGCACCTTGCTGTGATCTTCAAAGCGGTAGGTGAAGTAGTCCGGCAGGGTCAGGGCGTTGCGGTTCTTCTCGGTATGTACCCGCAGGCGGCCCGCTACCCAGCGCCAGTTGAGGTAGGCGCCGATCACCAGACCGATGGCGATCCAGCTCTCGGAGATGCCGCTGATGAAGACGGCGCCGGGCAGGCCCATCAGCAGCCAGCCGCTCATGTCGGAGGCGCCGGCAGAGAGAGCGGTCACCCAGCTCCCCATCCGGCGACCGCCCAGAATGTAGTCATCAAAGTTGCGGGTGGCGCGATAGGCGACGAAGCCGATCAACACCATTCCGAGGATATACACCAGGAAGGTGATTAACATGGGTGTGCTAGCTGTCATGCAAAACTCCGTTTTGTGTCATTTTCTGCCCGCTCTGGTGACGGGCTCATCCCTAAAAACCGGCCTAGCTTAATCAGCCGTTCGCGCCAGCTCAACCACTTTTAACAAACACAAAACACAATAAAAACCTTTGCGCATCAAATCATCTGCCGCATCAAGAGGATGGCGCCAGATTTCCTGCCGTGGCCGTGGTGGTCATCTCGCAGCGCCAGCCGCTACTGAGCGTTATGTTTTCACATTTTGTTACTATCCATTTTTTACAAGCCAGCGCCCCGCTCCTACACTCCCCGCCCTGTCTCATCACACCAGCCAGAGGTCGGCACCATGTCATCTCATCTGTCACACCTGCGAACCCTCGCCCGCCGCCTTCACCCGGTGGAGGAGTCGGGTCATCTCATCCGACGGGCCAAGTATGTGGGGCGTCTCTGGCTCAATCCCGGCGCCCGCGCCCTCTATCGCCAGCAGCAGGAGCAGCCGCTGCTGGCGCAGGCGATCAGCCGCTTCCCCGATATTCTGGAAAAGCCAATCCACCCCTATCGCCACAAGGGGCTCCGCAAGCGCCTGCGAGCCGGGCTTATCAGCGGCCACTACCAGCAGCTGGCACGTCAGCTGCCCAAAGCGCAACAACTGGCAATCTACAGCGGGCGCGGCCTGCTGCTGGCACAGTGGCAGAGCGACAAGCTGACGGCCCCCCTCACCCTGCAACTGGATTACCAAACCCACATGGGCAAAGAGGGGGAGATGAGCCTGACCCTCAAGCTGGGTGACGCGGCGCTCTATTACATGGCCCTCAATCTGCGCCCCGCGCCGAACCCGCCCCTCGAAATCTGCTCGCTGCAGGGCGGCAAGGGGCAGAGCGAGGAGATCAAGCTGGTCACCAAGGCGTGCGGCGGGCTGCGCCCCATGTCCCTGCTGGTCTATATGGCCGCCGAGCTGGCCCGGGGGCTGGCGTGCAAGAGCCTGCTCGGGATCCGTACCCAAAGCCACGTCTATCAGAGCAGCAAGCGCACCGCCGATCGGGTCAAGTTCGATCTCGACGGCTTGTGGCAGGAGCATCAGGGCTGCGTGCAAGATGAACTCTGGATGAGCCTGCCGCTGGAAGTGCCCCGCAAGACGCTGGAGGAGATCCCCTCCCGCAAGCGGGCCAGCTACAAGGCGCGCTATCAGCTGCTCGATCAGCTCGGCAGCGAGCTGCAGACAAATCTGCTGCGAAGCTGAGTCAGCGCAGCAGAAACGAAAAGGGCGAACAGCATGCTGTTCGCCCTTTGTCGTGACGGGGATTTGCCGTTAGCGGTTGATCGCCATCGGCATGCCGTTGCGCTGCTCCAGCGCCTGCTTCACCAGTTGGGAGTCGCTGTCGGCGTGGGCAATGAAGCGGGTCACCGCCGGAGTCATCGGCAGCGGTGCCGGCAGCTTGGAGTTGAACTCCTCTTCGCTGCGCGACAGCGGCTGATGCACTTCCAGATAGCGGACACCGTTGGGCTCGAGAGAGACCTTGATCGGCTGGTTGACGAACTGGACGCGAGTACCGACCGGTACCTGCTTGAACAGATAGGCGATGTCATCGTTGCGCAGGCGCACACAGCCGTGGCTCACCCGCAGGCCGATGCCGAAGTTGGCGTTGGTACCGTGGATGGCGTACATCTTGCCGATGTAGAGGGCAAACAGACCCATGGGGTTGTCCGGGCCGGCCGGCCATACCGCAGGCAAGCTCTCGCCACGGGCGGCATATTCGGCATGCATCTTGGCGGTCGGGGTCCAGGTCGGGCCCGCTTTCTTGCGCTGCACGCTGGTTACCCAGTTTTCCGGGGTATCGGTGCCGAGCTGGCCGATGCCGATGGGCAGCACTTCCACCACTTTTTTACCCTTGGGATAGTAGTAGAGGCGCATCTCGGCCACGTTCAGCACAATCCCTTCACGGGGGGCATCCGGCAGGATCAGTTGCTGGGGGATCACCAGCTTCTCGCCGGTCTGTACCAGCAGGGGATCCGCATCGGGGTTGGCTTCGGTCATGTTGGTGAGCCCCAGCTGGAATTTGGCCGCAATGGCCTCCAGCGGCTGGCCGTTCTCTTCGGCCGAAACCACGTATTCCAGATTCTCCCCTACCAGACGGCTGTTGGCCGCAGGCAGAGCATATTCAACAGCGAAAACCGGCGCAGCGGTCAGCAGCAGGCTGTAGCAGAGTGTTGCCACACTATTGCGAAGGAGCTTCATAACTTTCCCATGATGATGACTTGAAGTGACGTCTCTGGGCTGGCAGCTGATCAAGAGGGGATCAGGGGCGCGAAGAGAAGGCCGCCATTTTTCTCCTCTGCACGGCAAATTTCAACTGACAAGTGGCGACGGGTCGATGATTAATATGCGGTTTTTTCCGCGTCCCCGACCCGCCCGGTTTCCCTGTTTATCCCCGTTGCCAGGCACGCATATCGTAACCTGTGGGAGATTGATGCAACCGCAGATGAAATTGCTCAATGATGGCGAAGATATGGTCGAAAATATCGGCCTGGATCCCTTCGTAATCGGCCCATGCCGTTGTCGCGGTAAAGCAGTAAATTTCCAGCGGCAGACCGTCTGACGTGGGTGCCAGCTGGCGCACCATCAGGGTCATGTCCTTGCGAATACCGGGGTGGGCACGCAGGTAGGCATCCAGATAGGCGCGCAGGGTGCCGAGGTTGGTGAGGTGACGACCATTGATGGGGCAGCTCAGGGCATCGCTCAGTTGCTGGTTGTAGGCACTCAGCTCCTGCTCCTTGCGGCTCAGATAGGGTGCCAACAGTTGGGCCTGCTTGAGCTGCAACTGCTCCTCAGCCGTCAGAAAACGCACGCTGGTCATGTCGATATTGACGCTGCGCTTGATGCGACGGCCGCCCGACTCGGTCATCCCCTGCCAGTTCTTGAAAGAGTCGGAGATCAGGGCATAGGTAGGAATGGTGGTGATGGTCTTGTCCCAGTTCGACACCTTGACCGTGGTAAGCCCGATGTCGGTCACCTCGCCATCGGCGCCGTACTTGTCCATCTGCAGCCAGTCACCGACACTCAGCATCCGGTTGGCGGAGAGCTGGATCCCCGCCACCAGCCCGAGGATGGGGTCCTTGAACACCAGCATCAGCACTGCGGTCATGGCACCCAGACCGCTGAACAGGAACAGCGGCGACTTGCCGAGCAGCAGGGCGATCATCAGGATGCCCACCAGAATGCTGCCTACCAGCTTGGCCCCCTGGAAGATGCCGCGCAGGGGCAAATCCCGACCAAGGCGGGTGTAACGGCTCACCGACAACAGGCAGTCGAGCAGGGCGAAGAAGGCCAGCAGCAGGAACAGCAAGATCCAGAGCTGGGCCACCATCTCGATAAGCTTGAGGCTATCCGATTGACGGGGCAGCCAGATCTCCGCCTGGCCGAGCAGCACGGCCCCCTGCAGCACAAAGGCGAGCCGGTTGAAGAGGCGCTGTTGCAGCTGGGGCGGCAGCCATACCTGCTTGGCCTTGCCGAGGATCCCCACCAGCCGGACCAGCAGTACCCGGTGCAGCGCCATGTGCAGCAGCAGCGAGGTGATGACGATAAAGCCCAGCGCGATCACCAGCGCCATCAGGCTGGTCACTTCCACCCCAAGGCCCGACAACCAGTTAAAAAACGCCTCTTTCATTGCTCTCTCCCGAACCGGGCAGCCCGCTGGCTGCAAAAACAGTGGTGGTCAGGGTACTGCTCCCCTCCCCCATGTCAAATCGGCGTACGCCAGAAACGACAACGCCCGGCACAGGCCGGGCGTTGTTTCAAAGCGAGGTTGACTTAGCAGACCAGGCTCAGGGCATCGCGAGCGATGACCAGCTCTTCGTTGGTCGGGATCACCATGGCACAACGGCTGTCGGCGGTGGTGATGCGACCTTCGCCACCCAGTACTGCGGCGTTGTTGGCCTCTTTGTCCACCTTGAAGCCGAACAGGGCCAGACGGTTCAGCACCATCTCGCGCACCATGGCGGCGTTCTCACCGATACCACCGGTAAAGACCACTGCGTCCAGACGACCGTCCATCGCAGCGGCATAGGCGCCGACATACTTGGCCACACGGTAGGTGAAGACATCCAGCGCACGCTTGGCACCGGCGTCGGTGGCGTAGTTGGTGGTGACGTAGCGGCAATCGCTGCTCGCTTCGGTCATCCCCAGCAGACCGGACTCACGGGTCAGGGTGTGGTTGATCTGCTCCACGCTGTAACCGAGCTGGTCGTGCATGAAGAAGACCACGGCCGGATCGATATCACCGGAGCGGGTACCCATCGCCAGACCTTCCAGCGGAGTCAGACCCATGGAGGTGTCTACGGATTCGCCGTTCTTGATGGCGCAGACAGAGGCACCGTTACCCAGGTGGCAGTTGATGATGTTCAGCTCATTCAACGGCTTGCCCAGCTCTTTTGCCGCTTCTTCCGCGATGTAGCGGTGAGAAGTACCGTGGGCACCGTAACGACGGATGCCGTGTTCGCGGTAGAGCTTGTGCGGCAGCGCATAGAGGTAGGCCTCTTGCGGCAGGGTCTGGTGGAAGGCGGTGTCGAACACGGCCACGTTCTTCTCGGCCAGCTGCGGGAACACTTTCAGCGCGGCGCGAATACCGATGAGGTGGGCCGGGTTGTGCAGCGGGGCGAACGGAATGGCGGCTTCGATACCGGCGATCACGCCGTCATCGATACGCACGGAGCGGGAGAACTGCTCGCCACCGTGTACGATTCGGTGACCGATGGCCACCAGTTGCTCGGCAAGAGTCGGATCCTGCGGCAGGATGTGACCCACGATATGGTCGAGGGCCTCCTGGTGAGCGGCACCCGCTCCCAGCATGGCTTCGCCCTTGACCCCGTGGAGTTTCCATTTGATACGTGCATCATCCAGATTGAAGCATTCGGCCAGGCCGGACAGCATGTCCTCACCTGTTTCGGCGTCCATTACGGCAAATTTCAGGGAAGAGCTACCGCAGTTAAGGATCAATACCAACTTGCTCATTTTCTACATCTTCCTGTGCTTCGGCTTTATGCCGACAGTGTCGTGTCATCCAAAAGAGGATGGGATTCCCCTGCCGGGGGCTTATGGTCGCAGGAGGGTGCGTCCAATTTTTCAATTCTTGCTCTTGAAAGAGTCATCGCAACTTGTGGTGCGTATCACTGGTTTCAATGCTTGCGAGTCTCAACGCATCAGCTGCGCAGGGCTCGCCTCAATGGGAATGCTCAGGCGATAGCCAACAGATCCTTGTGTACCTTGACCACCAGCTTCTTCACCTTGGCGGGCTGGTTGAAGGTACAGAGCGGGCGGTGCAGCTCGCCCGGCCAGAAGATGGCGAAATCGCCAGGTTGCAGCGCCAGATAGCTGGTCTGCTCGTCATCGACAAACCAGAGGTCGGGATGGGGATGGTCGGCGCCGTCGCTCACATAGTCGTGGGGGCCCACACCAATCCACTCTTCACCGCGCAGCAGCAACTGGATATCGAGATACTGCTGATGGAATTCGCCACGGCGATCCGCGGCTGGCTCGGTCAGATCTTCGCTCACCAGACAGAACAGGTTGAGGCCATCGATCTCGGTCTTGCCGAGCGGAGCGTCACCCCAGTGAGCCACGCTCTTCACCACCTCGGCCATGATGCGGGCCAGCGGGGCGGGCAGCGGCGTCCGCTGCAGGGTGTTCAGGCTACCGGTGATCATGGCGTCTGTTTCCTGTTAGGTATATCTGGGCGGCATCTTTGCCAGCCAATGAAAAAGGACCTGTGACAGGTCCTTCAATAATGCCGTCTGCAATCCGTGCAAACCGGTTTAGAGCTTTTACTCATATTCAGCTATATGGGCACTGTTACACACTCGTCAGCACCTTGCCAAGAGACATAATCCCATTTTCATAGTGATCGTACCAGCTGAAACCATATTATTCACCACCCTTTCCCCCTCGACTTTGACCAGACGCAAAAACGGGCGCATCAGCGCCCGTTTTTTTCGCAAAACCGTTTAACAACCGGTTTCATTCAAGCCTTCTTGGCATTTTCCACCGGTTTGGCGTACATGGCCCGCCAGATCGCCTTGTGCTCTTCCGGCACCTCTGACTGACGGGTCAGGAAGGCCGCCTGTTCGATGGTATTGGCCTTGCCGGAAACATCGGCCGCCAGATAGTTGCTGGGGAATAGGTGGTAATTGCTCCAGATCGCCTTGTCGATCAGCGCGGCCAGTTCGTCCGGATCGCTGAAGCCCTCGGTGATCGGCGCGCCGAAGGAGACATGTACCCGCCCCTTCATGCCGACGATACCGGCGACGATACTCTCGATATCCTCGAACTCGCCCTTCTCATAGCTGCCGTTGACCGACTTCTCGTAGAGCTCGCGCGCCTTCGCCTTGTCGGTCGGGTCCAGCTCGTAGCTGATGCTGACCGGCACGATATTGAGGCTGCGCATGTAGTCGACGAAGTCGATCTTCTGCTTCTTGCCGTCGACGTAGAACATCTTGAGGATGGCGGGATCTGTCTTGTCATCGCCATTCTTGGCGCGCCCTTCCTTCTGGGCAATCCAGATGGAGTGACCTTCGTGAACCGAATTGCCAATATAGGCAGACAGCTCGCCGAGTGCCTTCATCATCTCCCGCGGCCCCTTGGCGGAGCGTTTGACGATAAAGCTCTTGTTGAGCTTCATCAGCTCGGTGGCACAGGGTTTGCGCAGCAGGTTGTCACCGATGGCGATGCGCACGGTATCGAAACCGTGGGTGTGCAGCCCCCAGTTGACGAAGGCCGGATCCATGGCGATGTCTCTGTGGTTGGAGACAAACAGATAGCCCTGCTCTTTCTTCAGATGCTCGATCCCGGAGAAGGTCACCCCCTTGGTGGAGGTAGCGATCATGCGGGACATATACCGGGTGACCCCCATCTGGACCTGATGCACTGTGGTCACTTTTGACCATTTGCGGCGCAGGAACAGGCGGATCATCGGGCGGATGGCCCAACCCAGCCAGCTCATCAGGGAACCGAAACGATACTTGGCGATGGCGCCGATAAATTCATCATCCTGGATCAGCCGTTCGATGGCTGCCGGCACTTCTTCATCGCGGTAGGGGCGAATATCCGCGAATCTATCTACTTCAGTCACAATGTCAGCCTTGCATGCTAGGAAACCGCAGCCAACCCGCGTTGGCCGGGGAAAATTCAGGGCGCAATTTTACACGCTTTTATGGCAAGGGGTATGAGACAAGCATGAATAGTGAGATCTGACCAGTTTATTAATCAGCTGCCAGTGCCAGCGCGACCGCCGCTTCGGCATGGATGGCAGTGGTATCGTAGAGCGGCACCGCCGCCCGGGCATCGCCCACCAGCAGGGCAATCTCGGTGCAGCCGAGGATCACCGCCTCGGCGCCCGCGGCTGCCAGCCCCTCGATAATCGCCAGATACTCGGCCCGCGATGATTCACGGATCTCCCCCAGACAGAGCTCGTCATAGATGATCCTGTGTACCCGCTCCCGTCCGGCCTCATCGGGTACCAGCACCGCCAACCCGAAGCGATCCTGCAAGCGCCCCTTGTAAAAATCCTGCTCCATGGTGAAGCGGGTACCGAGCAGGCCGACCCGGGTTATCCCGTCCGCCCGCAATTTGGCCGCGGTGGCATCGGCGATATGGAGCAGCGGGATATCGATGGCGGCCTCAATCTCGGGGGCCACCTTGTGCATGGTGTTGGTGCCGATCAGCAAGAAATCGGCGCCGCCATCCTGCAACTTGCGCGCCTCCGCCGCCAGCAGACGGGCGGTAGCGGGCCAGTCACCGGCATGCTGCAACCGCTCGATACCGGCAAAGTCGACGCTATTGAGCAGCACCCGCGCCGAGTGCAAACCGCCAAGCTGCGCACGCACCCCGCGATTGAGCGCCTGATAGTAACTGACGGTGGACTCCCAGCTCATGCCACCCAACAGACCGATACATTTCATAGGAACTCCTTTCATCCCAAGGGAGGGCAGAACCACGCCACCTTGCAGGCAAGGCCACGCGGACGAGATAAAAAAGGCCCCGCAGGGCCAACAAGACAGCCGGTAAAGGCCCGGGCCAACCCCGGGCTAAATCCAGATCATCGCGACACAGGCGGCCGTCGCCAGCCCCATGCCGAGATTGAAACGCCGCCAACCCCGGGCAGTGCGGATGATTTGCCGCACCTGGGCACCAAAAAGCACCCAGAACGCCCCGGTGTAGAGGCCGGTAATAAAGAAGATCACCAACACCCAGAGCGCGGAGGGCCAGTAAGCCTCCCCCGCCAGAGTGAAACCGCTGATGGCGGAGAGCGCCATCATCCATGCCTTGGGATTGAGCAGTTGCAGCATGGCCCCCTGATGAGCGGGAATGAGCGGACGGTTGCCCTCGGCCGGGCCGCTGGCGGTCGCCACCTTCCACGCCAGCCAGAGCAGATAGGCCGAACCGATAAGCTTGAGGCCGTCGTGCAGCAGCGGCACCTTCTCGAACACCACGCCAAGCCCCAGCGCGGTAGCGAGGATCATCAGATTGATCCCCCCGACCACCCCTACCAGCAGGGGAATCGTGCGGCGAAAACCCTGCGCCGCCCCGGCGCTGGTGAGCAACATATTGTTGGGCCCCGGCGTGCCGCAGGTAACCAGGGCAAACCCCGCCAGGGGCAGTAACCAGTTCAGATCCATCTCAACCTCTTGTCGATGCAACGCCCCCGTTATGGGGAAAGCCTTCTAATATGCAGAGCCAACCCCGTGGCGACAAGTCAGAAATGCCTCTTTCTCGGCCACCTCCCCTATCAGCGCAACACGACTCAATACCAGAGCATCACCACGCAGAGCGCCGTCAGCAGACCGAGGGAGCCGTTGAGTCGCCGCCAGCCCCGATCCGAGCTGATCCAGTTGCTCAGCTGATGGCCGAACAGTACCCAGACAAAGCAGACCGGCAGGGCCACCAGCACAAACATGACCATCACCGCCAGCTGACTCGACCAGTAACTGGCGCCGGGCAGGCTGAACAGACTGATGGCGGAGATCCCCATCATCCACGCCTTGGGATTGAGGAACTGAAAGCCCAGCCCCTCCAGCATGGTTAGCGGACGGGCGCGCCGGGCCGGATCCCCCGGCGCACCAGCCACCGCGATACGCCACGCCAGCCACAGCAGATAGAGGCTGCCGAAGATCTGCAAACCGAGGCGTAATAAAGGCCAGCGCTCGAACAGCGGATAGAGCCCCAGCGCCAGCACCAGTTGCAACACCGGCTGCCCCAGCCCCACCCCAAGCAGATGTGGCAGGGTGCGACGCACCCCGAAGTTGGCACCGGAAGCCGTCAGCATCAGGTTGTTGGGCCCCGGCGTACCGCAGGTGAGTACGGCAAAACCGAACAGGGTGACATACCACTCCATCGTCATATTGTGACTCCTTGCTTGCCACATTGTATCGATACAATGTGTACTATCTGGTTGTTATCAGGTTGAAATTCACGCTATATTGACAAAAAATTTTGATCAATGGATTTATTGTCACCATGACAATCTGGACGCCCGACCTTGCTGCCTTCGATGGCCCCCTCTACCTCAAGCTGGTCAAAGCGATCGAACAGGGGATCGCGAATGGCGAGCTGCCACCGCAGACCCGATTGCCTACCCACCGCTCCCTGGCGGATCGTCTGGGTGTCACCGTCGGCACAGTCACCCGCGCCTACAGTGAGGCGGAGCGGCGCGGCCTGCTGGCTGCCCGGGTGGGCCACGGCACCTGGGTCAAAGGAGCGAACACAGATCCCGCCAATGAGTGGGTGATCCGCCAGGAGGAAGGGCACCGCATCGAGCTGTGGCAGAACCTGCCGGTGCAGCTGGATCGGGCGGCCATCATTCGCCCCATGCTGGGGGAAGTGGCGGACGGGGATCTCAACGCCCTGCTCGGCTACGACCAGGAGGCGGGACGGCCGGATCAGCGCCAGCAGTTCGTCAACTGGCTGGTGGAGCAAGGGGTGGCTTGCAGTGAGGATCGCCTGCTGTTCAGCCACGGCGCCCAGCACGGCATCATGCTGGCGCTGCTGGCGACCCAGTGCGTGGGGGAAACCATCCTGTGCGAGGGGCTGAGCTACCCCGGTATGCTGGGCAACGCCCGCCAACTGAAGAATCAGGTGGTGGGGCTCGCGATGGACGAGGAGGGGCTGCTGCCCGAGGCGCTGGACGCCGCCTGCCGTACCCGCCGGGCCAAGCTGCTCTACCTCACCCCGACCCTGCAAAACCCCACCACCGCCATCATGAGTCTGGCGCGGCGGGAGGCCATCGTCGCCATCGCCCGTCGCCACGATCTGCTGATCATCGAGGATGACGTCAACGGTCTGCTGCCCCAGCAACCTGTGATCCCTCTGGTCAATCTGGCGCCGGAGCGGGTCATCTATCTGGGCAGTCTGGCCAAGATCGCCTGCGGCGGCCTGCGGGTGGGCTTCGTGCTCACTCCCCCCGCCCTGCGCAGCGCCTTCGCCCAGACCATGCGGCTATCGAGCTGGATGGTGAGCCCGCTGCTGATCGAGCTGGCCTGCAAAATGGTCAGTCAGCGCCAGATCATGCCGCTGGTCGAGCAGCAGCGGGAGATCCTCAAACGCCGTGGCGAACTGCTGCGCCACCTGCTGCCTGCCGCCCGCTGGCAGCCTGGCAGCATGCACGCCTGGCTACCGCTGCCTGAGCCCTGGCGCAGCCAGCAGTTTGCTGCCGCCGCCGACGCCCTTGACGTTGGCGTGGCGAGCGGGGAACACTTCGCCGCCGGCCAGTTTGCCGCTCCGCAGGGGGTGCGCCTGAGCCTGAGCCAACCCGCCACCGACGCCCGGGTCGGCGAAGGGCTGGCCCGTCTGGCCCAACTGCTGCAGGGGACGCCCCCCAGCAATCCCCTGCTATAGTCAGGGCCAACCGACCTGACCTTCACGCTTCATCGTCATCGCCAAGGAGATGCCGTGCCCCCCATCAGAGCCGCCCTGCTGCTTGCCACCCTGTTGTTGGGTGGCTGCGCCTCGTCAACGACCCACCAGCAGCTGGGGGCTGCGCTCAATGGACTGGAAGGGGAGTTGCAACGACTGGAAGAGGAGCTGGCGGCGATGAATGGCCTGCACTATCAAAAGGCGATCGATGCGCCGCTCAGTTTGCGCCGCGCGCTCGGGGCGCCGCAGCCCACCCCAGAGGGGCTGGTGCCGGTGACCAGCAAGCTGGAAGATGGGCCACTCCTGCGCTATCAATACCGTCTGCCTGCAGGGATGGCGAGTCTGCCCCAGGACAACCTCTGCCAGCGCTACGAGTTCGAGCTGCGCCATCTGGGCCGCCTCGGCAAACTGGAATTGAGCTGGCTGGGGGAACAGGGCAAGGGGTCGCGGCTGATCCGCCAGAGCGACTGCCCCTTCGGGGCACAGACCCGCCCTCGGCAATAACAGGTTGCCGCCCTGAGAGGTGGCATAACCGATTGAAATAACAGCCCATAGTGCGCCCTCCAGCACCCTGCTGGCTACTGTCAGCTTTTCACTCAGCGAGTGCTGTGCCTATGTTCCTCTTGGGTCTACCATAATCAACCTAATGGTTTGCTCACAGGAAGTACCTGCATGACGATACTGCTGCTCGAAGAGGATCCCCTGCTCCGTAGCGCCATCACCCGGGAACTGACCGAACAGGGGGTGCCCGCCGACCGGATCCACTACCACAGCCATCCAAACCACGAGCGCAGTGGCCTGCTGGCCTTGCTGCAACAGCACGCCTTCGACGCCATCATCTGTCAGCAAGACAAGCAGCAGGATCTTGACGGAGCCCGGCTGCTGCACGAAGCGCACTATCTCGGCCTGCTGCAACCCGGTTGCGTATTGCTGCTGCTCGATGCCGATCAGAGCGAGCAGGAGTTTCTCCCCTCGGATCTCTACTTCTCCCTCTATCTGCCCCTCCCCTTCATGACCCAACAGCTCACCGCGGTGCTCGGCCAGTTGGTGAAGTTAAGCAACCTGACCCGCACGCTGGCCGCCCCCATTCTGCTGCGGGAGTGGCAACTTGCTACCGCCCTCTGTGAAGACTTGTTGTTTCAACGGGAGAATCGCTCGTTGACCCCCTGGCTGGATCGACTCAAGGGCTACCTGCTGCTGCAATCAGCCGAGCGGATCACTGCCGCCCAGCACTATGCCCTCTGTGCCAACGAGTATCAGGCGAGCTGGCCAAGGGCCGGGCTCTTCTACGCCATGCTGGGGCTCGGCAAATTGCAGAGTGCCCGGACCGACTTGCAGCGCCATCAGGCCAGCGTCTCGATGGCCACCCGGCTGGAGCTGCAACTCGCCAGCCAGCTGCATCAGCATCACTGGCTGGCGGCCTGGGAGACCATGGGGGAACTGCTGCAGATCCGCCCCCATCAGCCGCGCTGGCATCAGCTGGCGATGTTGCTCGGGCTGGTGCTGCAAGATGAGGAGAAGGTGCTGGAGCAGGCCAACAGCCTGACCCTGCGCCACTTCAGCGAGCAGCGCGTCCGGCTCGCCATCGACAGCTTCATGCTCAATGCCAGTCTGGCGGTGCTGTGGCACGCCCCCTCCAGCAACCGGATCCGCTCCCTGCAACAGGAGTGGGAGCACCTCAAGCGCACCGTCCACCTGCAACCCCACGAATATGAGCTGCTGCAGGCGTTGATGCTGGGGCTGGATTACCGCTTCGACGAGGCGCTGATCCTGATTGCCCACCACCAGCCGGATGAGGGGAGCGACAACCACCTCACCCTGCTGCTCGGCTTTGCGGTCAGCCAGTTCTGCGGTTTGCCCCACCACGCCCAGCGCTACCTGACCCAGCTGACCCAATACCGCGTCAGGGTGGCGCCCCACCCGCTCACCCGCCAGCTGTTCCACCATCTGGTGGCCGAGCTGGGCCAGCGCCTGACGGCGAGAGAACAACGGCTGAGCGAACTGCGCCAGCTGCGCCACAAGGCGATGCAGGCCAGCCAGTATCAAACCGCCCTGCAAGCGGGCTTGCAGCTGCTGGAGGAGTTCCCCGCCCTGCCGGGCGATGCCTGGCAACTGCTGGAGCTGCTGCAACACTGCTGGCCTGCGGGTATGGCCGCTCCCAGGGTGGCGCTGCTGGTCGATACCCTAGAGCGGCGCCTCAAGCACAGCCCCGCGTTTCTCGATCAACATGCCCAGCAGTACCAGCGCACCCTGCAGGAGATCCGCACCCACCTGCAGCCGCACCTCTCCGGCAGCGGCCCCTCCTGCCTTGTCGCAGGGCAGCCCGAGCCGTGAGGATGCTGGCAGCGTGCAAACCGGCATTGTCGGCAAAGCCAATATAGAGAGGGGAGCCTTGGCTCCCCTCTCTATATTGGTTCTCTATCAGCTAGTGGCGATAAGCGTTGGGCTCAAACCAGCGCGTCACTCTCCAGCGCCGCCTTGAGAAAATCCTTCCAGCTGATGATGCCGACCAGGGTGCCATTCTCCAGCACTGGCAGGCAGGAGACCCCCTTCTCCAGCATCAGCTTGACGCCGTCGCGCACGGTGAGATGGGGAGCGATGGTGACGAGCTGACGACTCATGATCTGGTGGGCCCGCTTGTTGAGGGTTTCGGTATCGCGGCTCATCTCGGCTTCGGAGTCGAGATAGGGGCTGATAGCGCGGAACAGATCCCGATCCGAGATGACCCCTACCAGTTCCCCTTCTTCCAGTACCAGCAGGTGGCGAAAGTGAGCCTGCTCGAAGATATCCTTGATGACACTGAGTCGATCATCCATTGAAACGGTGGCGACCCGGGTCGTCATAATATCCCTGATATGCATGCTAACCTCCCGTTACCAAACTGGTTTCTCTGTTATGGCATGTTTTTGCAGCGCCAGCCAGTGGCCAGCCCTTCGCTACAGTGCAAATCAGCGTCATTTCACGTAAGATCCGCGCCAGTTTTTCTCCTCCATTTTGAGCAAGCAGATCCCACCCATGATAGTTGCCAGTCAAATCGAACTGATCCGCGGCGGCCGCAAGCTGCTGGACAACGCCTCCGCCACCATTCACCCCGGCCACAAAGTGGGTCTGGTGGGCAAAAACGGCTGTGGCAAGTCCACCTTTTTTGCACTGGTACGGGGCGAGCTGGCCATCGACAGCGGCACCTTCAGCCTGCCCGCTGGCTGGCAGATCGCAGGCGTCGCGCAGGAGACCCCGGCGCTCGACTGCTCCGCGCTCGAGTATGTGATCGACGGCGACAAGGAGTTCCGCGCGCTGGAGGCTCAGCTGGTGCAGGCCGAGCAGGATGACAATGGTCTGCTGGTGGCCGAGCTGCACGGTCGCCTCGATACCATAGGTGCCTACAGCATTCGCGCCCGCGCCGCAGAACTGCTGCACGGCCTCGGTTTCAGCGACGAGCAGCTGAGCTCGCCGGTACGCAGTTTCTCCGGTGGCTGGCGCATGCGTCTGAACCTCGCCCAGGCGCTGCTCTGCCGCTCCGATCTGCTGCTGCTCGATGAACCGACCAACCACCTGGATCTCGATGCGGTGATCTGGCTGGAGAAGTGGCTCAAGGGCTATCAGGGCACGCTGGTGCTCATCTCTCACGACCGCGATTTCCTCGACTCGGTCATCAGCCGCATCATCCATATCGAGAACGGCAAGCTCAACGAATACACCGGCGGCTACTCCGACTTCGAACTGCAGCGCGCCGAACAGCTGGCCCAGCAGCAGTCCATGTACGAGAAGCAGCAGCGCGAAATGGCCCACATGCAATCCTATGTGGACCGCTTCCGCTACAAGGCCTCCAAGGCCCGTCAGGCCCAGAGCCGCCTGAAAGCGATGGAGCGGATGGAGAAGATCCTGCCCGCCCACGCCGACTCCGAATTCAGCTTCGAGTTTCGCGAGCCGTCGGCCCTGCCGACCCCGCTCATCGCTATGGAGAACCTCTCCGCCGGTTACGGCGACAAGGTGATCCTCGAGAAGATCAAACTCAATCTGGTACCGGGTTCGCGCATCGGTCTGCTCGGTCGCAACGGCGCAGGTAAATCGACCTTTATCAAGATGCTGGCAGGCTCCAACCCGCCGCTCTCCGGCAAGCTCGAAGTGAGCGCCGGGGTGAGCATCGGCTACTTCGCTCAGCATCAGCTGGAGACCCTGCGTCTCGACGACACCCCGCTCGATCATCTGGCCCGCCTCGCGCCGGACAAGACCGAGCAGGAGCTGCGCAACTATCTGGGCAGCTTCGGTTTTCACGGTGACAAGGCGCTCGACAAAGTAGCCCCCTTCTCCGGTGGTGAAAAAGCGCGGCTGGTGCTGGCGCTGATCACCTGGCAAAAGCCCAACCTGCTGCTGCTGGATGAACCGACCAACCACCTGGATCTGGAGATGCGCCACGCCCTGACCATGGCGCTGCAAGGCTTCGAAGGGGCCATGGTAGTGGTCTCCCACGACCGTCACCTGCTGCGCACCACCACAGATGACTTCTATCTGGTCCACGGCGGCCGGGTCGAGCCGTTCGACGGCGATCTGGACGATTACCACAAGTGGCTCGGCGAGCAGGAGAAAGAGGCCAACGCCAAACCGGCCGATGGCCCCGTCTCTGCCAACTCGGCGGTGGCGCGCAAGGATCAGAAGCGGCGCGAGGCTGAGTTCCGGCAAGCGACACGTCCCCTGCGCCAGAAGCTGGAAAAGCTCGAAGCGAGCATGGAGAAGCTGCAAGGCAAGCTTGGCGACATCGAGAGCCAGCTGGCCGCCCCCGCCATCTACGAAGAGAGCGCTAAAACCAAGCTCTCCGAACTGCTCAAATCCCAGGGCCCCCTCAAGGAGCAGCTGGAAGAGGTGGAGCTGGAGTGGATGAGCCTCAGTGAGGAGCTGGAAACCATGGAGCAAGCCTTCTTTGCGTGACGAACAGCTGATGGCCAGCGAGCGGGTCGCGGTCCACGAATTGCCGACGCCAATCGGCTTCTGGCACTGGAGCGGCAAGGTCTATGGTGAGCGCAGCCAGGATTGGCTCACCGTGCAGGAGCAGGGGGGCAACGTCAATCTGGCGCTGCTGCTGCACCGGCTCGATCAACTCGGCATCGTGGTCGATCTGACCGACCTGCAACCGGCGCTGGTGCAGACCGAAGCGGTGCTGACCCCGTGGCGCGCCCTGCGCCAGAGCGCCAAGACGCGACTCGACGAGCAGCAGTATCAGTCGATGCTGGCCCACGAGCTGGAGCTGGAGCGGCTGCAACAGGGCGTCCTGTTGCAGACCCTGCGCAGCCTATCCCTGTTTCGCGGCAACAGCCGCAATTTGTTGAACTATCTATCGTTACTGGGTGCCCAGCAGGGCCCCCTCAGAGATCTAATATGCTGAGCTACCGCCACGCCTTTCACGCCGGCAACCATGCCGACGTGCTGAAACATGCCGTTCAGGCCCTGATCATCGAGTCCCTCAAGAAGAAGGAGAAACCCTTCATCGTGCTGGACACCCATGCCGGTGGCGGTCTCTACGACCTGCGCGGCGACTGGTCCCAAAAGAAGGCCGAGTATGCCGACGGCATCGGCCGCCTGTGGGACGAGCGCAGCCAGTGGCCCGCCATGGCCCCCTATTTCGCCGTTATCGACGAGATGAATAGCGATGGCCAGCTCCACTACTACCCCGGCTCACCGGAGCTGTCGCGTCGCCTCACCCGCGAGCAGGACAAGCTGGCGCTGATGGAGCTGCACAACAACGAGGTCGAAGATCTGCGCGCCAACATGGGTTACGACCCTCGCGTGGCAGTCCACCACCGTGACGGCTTCGAGGGGCTGATCGCCCTGCTACCGCCCACCCCGCGCCGCGGGCTGGTGCTGATCGACCCGCCCTATGAGCTCAAAGAAGATTACTTCGCCGTGGTCGATACCCTGAAAAAGGCGCAAAAACGCTGGGCGACCGGCATCTACGCCCTCTGGTATCCGATCCTCGGGCAGGAGGCGGACAAATCCCGCGACATGCTGCGCGCCATCAAGCGCGAGAACTTCGGCAACGTGCTGGTGGCCGAGCTGGAAGTGGCCGGTCAGACTGCCGACTGGGGCATGAACGGCTCAGGCATGCTGATCATCAGCCCGCCCTGGATGCTGGACAAGCAGATTGAAGCCTTCCTGAAACCGCTGTGTACCAAGCTGGCTCAGGGTGCCGGTGCCCAATACAAGGTCGAGTGGCTCAACAAGGCCGAGGATTAATCCCCCGCCCCTACGGCGCTCACCGAGTTCAAAAGCAAAAGCCCCATCACGGGGCTTTTGCTTTTGGGGCGGCCGGTGTGTGCGGCAGCCTGAACCTGTGCGTCAACCGCAGCGCGCCCTATGAGCGGGCGGGCAGATCCTGTTTCAGCGCAACCAGCAACAAGGCCAGCAGGCCAAAGGGCGGAAACAGACAGAGCAGGGAGCAGATAAGGGTGACCAGCGCCGGATGCTCGCGCTTGCGGCGCGCCAGTCGCCAGGCGATGACGCCGACGATGACCATCAGCAACGCAATGAACTGGCCAAGCAGGGTGGCATTGATATTCATGAAAGATCCTTTTTCATGGGCAAGTGTGAAGAACCTGTACTTTATCGCCTTGGCTGCGATTGGCAACCTCTGAACCACACCGGCCACTCGCCCGTTGATAGGTTCTCTCTATTTTGGCAATAGATGAGAATAGTTTTCATTTAATCTCATTTCGGCGGATACTCTCATCATCAACAGAGGGAGCCGTCATCATGAAAAAGACCATCAGCTTTGCCATTCTGCACTTCGGTGTCGCCTTTACCGTGGCCTACCTGCTGACCGGTGAGCTGCTGACCGCCAGCCTGATCGCCCTGATCGAGCCCGCCGTCAACACGGTCGCCTTCTACTTTCATGACCTTGGCTGGCACAAGCTCAAACCAAAGCACAGCCTGCAGGCCAAGACCAGCAGCTTCGCGGTGGCCCATTTCTCGGTGGCCTTCGGGGTTGCCTTCCTGCTGAGCGGCGAGCTGCTCACCGGTGGTGTGATGGCGATGATCGAACCGGCCATCAATACCGTGGTGTTCTTCTTCCACGAGCGGCTGTGGCGCGCCCGCAGTCAGCAACTGGCGCTGGCTTGATCAACCGGGCAACCCGCCTTCCCCTTTATCGCGGCAACAAAAAACCCGACATTCCGGCCAGGAGTGTCGGGTTTTTCCGTTTGGCAGCCATTCAGCAGTGCAAGTGGGCTCAGCTCCCCTGCTGCATTGCCCTGTAGAGTGTGCTGTAGTAGGCAGATATGCACTCCTCATTGCTGGAACCTATCGATGAACAAGACCTTGCTTGCCACCCTGCTGTTTGCCCCTCTGCTGGCCAGCGCCGCAACCCCCTCCTTTGACTGCACCAAAGCCTCCGGGTCGGTCGAAACCCTGATCTGCAAGGATGCCGGACTGGCCGCCCTTGATAACGAACTGGCGGCCCTCTACCCCAAGGCGATTGCGGCGCTCTCTCCCGAACAGCTCAAGACTGAGCGCGCCATGCAGCGCGGCTGGATCAAGGGTCGCAACGACTGCTGGAAGGGACAGGATCTGCGCCAGTGTGTGGAGGATAACTACCTGCTGCGGATCACCGAACTGCAGATCAGCGGCGGCCAGCTGATGGTGCCGGCTCCGGTCAACTACCAGTGTGGCAAGAACGTCACTCTCTCCACCTACTTCTATAACGATGCCAAGCTGCCCGCCGCGGTGATCAACCTGAGCGAGGGCGACAAGCAGCAACAAGTGCTCGCCTATGAAGCCCCCAGCGCCAGCGGCGCCCGCTATGAAGGGCAAAACCTCACCTTCTTCACCAAAGGGGACGACGCCACGCTGGAGCGTTACGGCCAGCCAACCCTCACCTGCATGGAAAATCCAACCAAGGGCTGAGGCTCATAGGGGCGGCTCGTCTTGCCGCCCCCCACCTTGACTAGATAGCGATATCCAGCGGTTTTCCTTCCCGCACAATCCGCAACTTGAGCGACCCCGGCTTGCTGGTGCTGAGCAGCTCACGCACCTTGTCGATCTCGAGGGGACGATAAGCCACCCCGTTGATCTGTTCCAGAATGTCGCCATTGGCCAGACCATAGGGGGCAAGATCCCGTTCGTCGCTGTAGTAGATCTGCAGATGCTCGCCATCAAAACGCACCCCGATATTGCGCAGGGTTGGCAGCACTTTGCGCGCCAGGCTGTCGGCGTCGTAGCAGAGCATCATCCGCCCAGGCATGATCGCAAAGCGATTGAAGCGGTTAACAAAATCCAGACCCAGACCATACTGCTCATTGCTGTTTTCCGACACGCGCAGCTCACCGAGCTGGCGCTCATCAAAGTGCAGGCCGGTGAGGATATGGTCACGCCCCTCCACCATACCGCTGGCATCCACCCCTTTGCGTGGCATCGCATCTTCGCCAGAGATCGCCTTCTGGCTCGCCATAAAGTCGATAAAGGCATGGTCGGCATAGCTCTGATCGGCCCCGGTATCCAGATACATGCGCACGCTGCTCTCGCCGTGGGTCAGATACACTGCCGGTGAGCGGTTGTAGCTATCTTCATAGCCGATGCAACGCTCGAACGTGGCTGCCGACGGTGCCGTCAGCAAAGCAGTTAGCTGATGCTTGTCGCGATCAAACACCCAGTTGAAACGGCGGATGGTGTCGATCCCAAGGATGCCATCGATACGGCTGCCGAGAGACTGGGAGAAAAGATCGAGATCAATAGTTGCCCACAGCTCGCTGTCATCAATGGTGACCGACTCCAGCGAGAAGGGCTGCGGCTCAACAAAGCCAAGCTGCTCGCTGCCCAGCTGGCTCGAAAAGCTGCTCACAGTGGCAAAATCAGCCTGATAGGCCCTGGGCAATTCGCTTAAGGTCAGCGCCTTGAAGCGGCTGGCCAGACGACGGTCGATAACGGTGATACTGGCCCCGGTATCGAGCAAAAACTGGTACTGCTCACCGGCTATGGTAACGGGGATCAGGGGGGCACTTTCGTAATGCACTGTCAGCACCGGGCCGGGTGCATTGCGCTTGGTGGATGAATCCGGGGCTGTGCAGCCTTGGACGACGAACAGGGCCAACATGGCCAGCGCCACTTTGAACTGAGACTTCATAACTCTCCTTCCCGATAGCAGATGCCCCCGCGACGCCACCGCATAATGCTATCTTGTTGATTTATAGATAAATAAGCTATTTCAGCGGGGGATGCGGACAATAACAAAGAGTTTTATGCTGGTTCAAGCCAGATATGACCATGAATATTCTATGGTGATAGATGAAAAATGGTTGTTCACGCTATGTCGGCGCGTCATCAATCGTGGGTGACATTTGATTAATTTATTGATCTTGAACAGAAATCCTCAATATTGAGCTTTCTCTCCACAGCGCCATGGTTAATATTGCCATTTGGCAACAATTGCCTCGTCGGAGTCTCCCATGAGCCATGCCAACCCCATCCCGTTGGTGAAACGCAGCAGACTGGAGGCTGAAATTCAGGGGCGGTAGCCATGCCAATTCCCCTGCCTGCCAAGCCGGTGCCTCACCCACAACATGCAAATCAAGGTGGTGTATGGAAACACAAACCCTGCATCGTGGTCGCTTGATCGACCATATCCAACTGGTGGTCAAAGATTTGGTCGCCAGCCAGCGCTTTTATACGGCCATTCTCACCACCCTCGATATTCCGCTGGGCGGCACAGGTGAGGGCTACTTCTGGGCAGACGAACTGTTTGTCACCTCTGTCGACAGCCCCGCCGCACTGGGGGTGTTGACCGGTCGCCATCATCTCGCCTTCCAGGCGCAAGACCGCGCCATGGTGGATCGCTTTTATCAGGCCGCATTGGCTAACGGCGGCAAAGATAACGGCGCCCCGGGCGAGCGTAATTATCACCCCGGCTATTACGCAGCTTTTGTCCTCGACCCGGACGGCAATAATATTGAAGCGGTTTATCACGGCGAGGCAAAACGTAGTGCGGGATCTGTAGTAATTACTTTTTGAGACAACAGGAAGCTTTATGGCAAGTGTTTACTCGGAATATCACCGTTTTCTTGCATATCTATCACAGCAAGATGTGCCGGATGATGTGCGTCGACTTGCACACCTAGTGCTCGCTCATCTTCAACCCCTTTCAGAGGTCGGCGCAACACGCCGTGGCCGATCAACCCGACTAGCACCATTGGCTATTGAACATCTGGCACAAATGCCAATCGAGTACACAGGTGATACACATCGAGCAGAAGCAGTGCCTACAGCTGGTCGCTTGCTTCGGCTCGAAGTCGGTCCATTTCGCGGATTCATGCGCCAAGAAATATTCGACCTTAGCCATGATATAACGCTGATCTATGGAGCTAATGGAACTGGTAAAAGCAGCTTCTGCGAGGCATTAGAAGTAGCGATGCTGGGCTCCATTAGCGAGGCACAGATCAAACGGGTAGAGCAGCGACTTTACTGTAACAATGCCCGTCTGCGTAGACATGTAGCACCAACCTTATTTGCTGAAGATCCTCATGGGACCCAGCTCCCCCTTCAACCCGACGAAGCGGAATACCGCTTCTGCTTTATCGAGAAAAACCGGCTAGATGACTTCGCTCGTATTGCCGCTAGGACTCCAAGCGATCAACGACAGCTAATCGCAACATTATTCGGTGTAGAGCAGTTCAGCGAATTCGTTCGTGGATTCAACCCTTCGTTAGACCAAAATCTTATACTGGCCGGCCCCCTAGCTTCTCAACTTGCTCAGCTTCGCCTGCAACTAACAAACGCTGAACAGATAATCTCAGCTCATTCACAAAAAGTAGCGGAAATCGAATTACAAGAAGCAGCCTTGGCGCAGCGCATTTGGCCAGATGCGACATATCAGTGGTTCGTTGATTGGTTGCTTGGGACCCCGCACCAACAGGGTCGCCTGCCATATTTGCAAGCCCAGCTAAATGCGATTCCGCCAACTATCCACAATGTTACCCAAGCACAACTACAGACTCGGCTGGAAGATGCATACCGTGTCAATGCATTATGGCAAGACACCTCACAGCAACTCGCAGCTCGAGCAGGGGAAGTGTCATACGCCAAGCTTTATGACGCGGTGTTAGCACTTTCCGATGGAGCGACTGTATGTCCTGCATGTGGCACCGGACTTGCTGCTGTAAGCCAGAATCCCTTCACAAAAGCTCGTGTGGGTTTGGAACAACTGGCACAACTTGCTGTTCTTCAGCAGCAGGGGGAATCTCTTCAGGCACAGTTGAATGAGGCTGTTCGAATATTGTGGGAAGAAATGCGTCGAGTAGTGGAAGTTGGTACACGAGCTTGTCCTGCTGAACTACAAGCCGCAGGGCTCCCTATCTTACCGACGACATATGCAGGAGATTGGCTAAGAACATGGGTCGATGGTGAACAGCATGCTTGGTCAGCTTTACTGCAAATCGCCAGCATTATTGAGGGTTTTGATGCACAGGCTAGAGCCATCCACGAACAACGCTCTGCGTTAATCCAAGAACGGGATAGCTTAGATCAATATCGGTTGGAAATTGAACGGTTGCGAGTTATGCGAGAAACAGTAGAACAAGATCTCGCATCAGCTCGCCAGACTGTAGCTCAATTCGTAGAGACAAACAGCGAACTGATTCAGGCAGTAGAAGATGAAGCGCCTTTGGTATCTCATCATCAACGGGTCAAGGCAGCCTATGATGGCTTTATTCCTAAGATCCAAGCCTATCTGGCCGCACTACCTGGTCTCCTCCTACAAGGATTAGGGGAACAGGCATGTAATCTCTACAACGCTTTCAATCGTGATGACCCACCCGGAGACCTACTCCACGCGCTGTGGCTGCCTGTGGCGGAGAACGGTGATATCGAAATAGAGTTTGCTGGTGAACCCGGCGTCCGTTACGACGCCCTGATAGTTCTTAGCGAAGGACACATCAAATGTCTTGGCCTAGCAATCTTGCTTGCGAAGAACATCTCTCAGGGCTGTTCTGTGGTTATTTTCGATGATGTTGTAAATGCAATTGATGATGAACACAGAAATGGTATCTGGCGTACTTTCTTCCAAGACGGGCTTTTGGATGATAAACAGGTCATTCTGACCTCTCACGCAGAAGAATTTCTACATCGTATTCAACAAGAGCTAGGGGCTGGCCGTGCAGCAGCCATTAAGCAATATAAGTTCCTGCCCCATCATGGTGAACATGATCTTCGGGTTGATAGCCATCCCCCCATGAAGAACTACGTTCTACTGGCCCAACAAGCATTAGAGAACGATGAGAAGCGCGAGGCATTGCGCCAAGCTAGACCCGCACTTGAGAGCCTTACTGATCGACTGTGGTCCTGGTTGGGGCGCCGCGGGGATGGTCGCATTGATATCAAACTCAGCGGGCCCCGTTCACCTTGGGAGCTGAACAACAAGTGCTCCAAATTACGCTCGGCAGTTGAGCGTATCGCAGCCCAACATGTAGGAGCGCCTGAGGCTGTTGCCGCACTGGTTCGCCTGCTCAACATCAATGGTACGAGTATTGAATGGGGCTATCTCAATGGTGGCGTACATGATTCCCAGCGTGACCATGAATTTGACCGATCGACAGTAAGAACAATTATCGAATCCATTGTCTCATTAGATACAGCACTCGACCGCATGCAAAACAGATGAAAATATCCATGTCATATTGTACAGGTCTAGTTATCACCTGACAGCAGCCTCCAGTCGGTGTCTGACTCCATTTGCAATCACAGCCAATCACTGTTTGGCGAATGCGCCAAGGAGATAAATGAAGCCTGACTTAACCGGCAGACGGATTGTGCTGCGCACCATTGGTCCGCAGGATGCCACCGATCTGTTCGAGATTTATGGCAATCCACTGACCATGGAGTTTGCCTCTGATCCCTGCTTTACCTCTCCCACCATGATGGCGCAGATGATGGCAAGCGTGGTGCGGCTGGAGCAAACGGGTGAGTCGCTGGAGTGGGCGATTGTCGAGCGAAAGAGCAACAAGGTGATCGGCACCTGCGGCCTGCACAGTTTTAGCGAGGCGGGCCGCTACTGCGAGGTAGGCTGCCTGCTCAATGCGGCCTATTGGCGAAGAGGGTTTATGTCGGAAGCGCTGGGATTGCTGTTCGCCCACGCCAGCACACTGGGAGTCACCAGCCTCACCGCAGATATCGATGCAGATAACGTCCGCTCTATCGCCCTGTTTGAAAAACTGGGCTTCAAGGCGCATGCAGGGCGCTATCAGCGCACGCTCCCCTTTGTCTGACCCGATTACCAGAGCCACAACGCCCTCGCCTCTCAGGTCATTGTGGCAAGGCTTAGGCATAAAAAAACCGGAACCCAAGGGTTCCGGTTTTTTTTCATTCCAGCCGAGGCTGGCAAACCAGCAAATTAAGCCTGGTTTTTAACTTCTTTCAGACCGCGGAAAGGAGCTTTGGCACCCAGAGCTTCTTCGATACGGATCAGCTGGTTGTACTTGGCAACACGGTCAGAACGGCTCATGGAACCGGTCTTGATCTGGCCAGCAGCGGTACCAACAGCCAGGTCGGCGATGGTCGCGTCTTCGGTCTCACCGGAGCGGTGGGAGATGACGGCAGTGTAGCCAGCGTCTTTGGCCATCTTGATGGCAGCCAGAGTTTCGGTCAGGGAACCGATCTGGTTGAACTTGATCAGGATGGAGTTGGCGATGCCGTTGTCGATACCGCGCTTCAGGATCTTGGTGTTGGTTACGAACAGGTCGTCACCCACGATCTGGATTTTCTTGCCCAGTTCAGCAGTCTGGTAGGCGAAACCTTCCCAGTCAGATTCGTCCAGGCCATCTTCGATGGAGACGATCGGGAACTTGGTGGTCAGGTCAGCCAGGAAGTCGGAGAAACCGTTGGAGGTGAAGACACGACCTTCGCCTTTCAGGTTGTACTCTTTCTTCTCTGCGTCGTAGAACTCGGAAGCAGCGCAGTCCATAGCCAGGGTGATGTCGGTGCCCAGTTTGTAACCGGCAGCGGCAACGGCTTCAGCGATAACTTCCAGCGCTTCGGCGTTGGATTTCAGGTTCGGAGCGAAACCACCTTCGTCACCAACTGCAGTGTTGTAGCCCTTGGACTTCAGCACTTTGGCCAGGTTGTGGAACACTTCTGCGCCCATGCGAACGGCTTCTTTCAGGGTCTTGGCGCCAACCGGCTGGATCATGAACTCCTGGATGTCGACGTTGTTGTCGGCGTGCTCACCACCGTTGATGATGTTCATCATCGGCAGCGGCATGGAGTAAACACCCGGGGTGCCGTTCAGCTCGGCGATGTGGGCGTACAGCGGCATGCCTTTGGCAGCAGCGGCAGCTTTGGCGTTAGCCAGGGAAACAGCCAGGATGGCGTTGGCGCCGAACTTGGATTTGTTCTCGGTACCGTCGAGGTCGATCATGATCTGGTCAACGGTGGCCTGGTCCTTGGCATCTTTACCCAGCAGAGCTTGAGCGATCGGGCCGTTTACGGCTTCGATGGCTTTCAGCACGCCTTTACCCAGGAAACGGCTCTTGTCGCCGTCACGCAGTTCCAGCGCTTCGCGGGAACCGGTGGACGCGCCAGACGGAGCGGCTGCCATACCAACAAAACCACCTTCCAGGTGAACTTCGGCCTCAACGGTCGGGTTACCACGGGAGTCGATGATTTCACGACCGATCACTTTAACGATCTTGGACATGTGTATTTCCTCAGGTTTCGTAAAAAAACAACAAAAATATGCCAAAAAAAGCGGCTGTGGCACAGTGCCCCAACCGCATTTATTTTCAATTACTTCAAATTACGCTTCTGATACTCGCCTGCCGCCTTCACAAAACCGGCGAACAGAGCGTGGCCATCACGAGGAGTAGAGGTGAACTCCGGGTGGAACTGCGCAGCCACGAACCAGGGGTGATCCGGGATCTCGATGATTTCCACCAACTTCTTGTCGGCGGAGAGACCGGTCACTTTCAGACCTGCCGCTTCAATCTGCGGCAGCAGCTTGTTGTTGACTTCATAACGGTGGCGGTGACGCTCGTAAATGGTCGGGCTGCCGTACATCTGACGCACCTTGGAATCTTCGACCAGGTGGCAGAGCTGGGAACCCAGACGCATGGTACCGCCCAGATCGGACTTCTCGGTACGGGTCTCGACGTTGCCCTCTTCATCCACCCACTCGGTGATGAGGCCGACGACCGGGTATGCGCAATCTTTCTTGAATTCGGAGGAGTGAGCCCCTTCCATGCCCGCCACGTTGCGAGCGAATTCGATCATGGCAACCTGCATGCCGAGGCAGATACCCAGGTAGGGGATCTTGTTCTCGCGGGCATACTGGGCAGCCAGAATTTTGCCTTCCACACCGCGCTCACCAAAGCCACCCGGCACCAGGATCGCGTCCAGACCTTCCAGCAGCTCGGCGCCACGGGTCTCGATGTCCTGAGAGTCGATGTACTTGATGTTGACGGAGTGACGGGTCTTGAGACCACCGTGCTTGAGCGCCTCGTTGACGGACTTGTAGGCGTCCGGCAGGGAAACGTACTTGCCGACCATACCGATGGTTACTTCACCAGTCGGGTTGGCCTCTTCGTAGATAACCTGTTCCCACTCGGACAAGTCAGCCTCTTTGCACTCCAGACCGAAACGCTCGGTGAAGTAGGAGTCCAGGTTCTGGGATTTCAGCAGTGCCGGGATCTTGTAGATGGAGTCGACGTCTTTCATGGAGATGACGGCGCGCTCGGGCACGTTGCAGAACAGGGCGATCTTGGCGCGCTCGTTGGCCGGAATGGCACGGTCGGAGCGGCAGATCAGCACATCCGGCTGGATACCGATGGAGAGCAGCTCTTTGACGGAGTGCTGGGTCGGCTTGGTCTTCACTTCACCGGCAGCAGCCAGGTAAGGAACCAGGGTCAGGTGCATGAACATGGCATTGTTGCGGCCCACTTCGGCAGCCAGCTGACGAATGGCTTCGAGGAACGGCAGGGACTCGATGTCACCTACGGTACCGCCCACTTCGACGATGGCAACCTGATGGCCTTCGGCACCGGCAATCACCCGCTCTTTGATGGCGTTGGTGATGTGCGGGATAACCTGAATGGTGGCGCCCAGATAGTCACCACGACGCTCTTTACGCAGTACGTCGGCGTAGATACGGCCGGTGGTAAAGTTGTTGCGACGGGTCATCTTGGTGCGGATGAAACGCTCGTAGTGGCCCAAATCCAGATCGGTTTCGGCCCCGTCCTCGGTTACGAACACTTCACCATGCTGGGTCGGGCTCATGGTGCCCGGATCCACGTTGATGTACGGGTCCAGTTTCATGATGGTCACATCCAGACCACGGGCTTCCAGAATGGCTGCCAGAGAAGCTGCGGCAATGCCTTTGCCGAGGGATGAAACAACGCCACCAGTAACAAAAATATATTTGGTCGTCATGCTGAACCTGAAAGAAGTTTAGGGAATTTTAAGGGGTGCTTCGGGGATGAAGCAGGACGGGGAAACAGTATACCAAAAACCCCTCTCCCAAACAATGAGCAAAAATCTATCAGGCTCACCGCCCCCCCATCTTGCGCCAAATCAACTTTGCTCGGTTTCCTTCGCCTTATCCCAAGCGGCATCGAGCTTTTCGAGGGTGCAATCGGTCATTTTCAAGCCTTCTGCGGCGATTATCTGCTCAACCTGACGAAAACGACGTTCGAACTTGGCGTTGGCGCCTCGCAGCACCTGCTCCGGATCCTTGCCCAGATGCCGCACCAGATTGACGGTGGCAAACAACAGATCACCGAGCTCGTCGCTCACCCGCGCCTCGTCCACATCGGCCATCAATGCCTCTTCCATCACCTCGTCGATCTCTTCGTGGATCTTGTCCACCACAGGCCCCAGCGTCTTCCAGTCAAAGCCGACGGTGGCGCAGCGTTTCTGAATTTTGGCGGCGCGAGTCAGGGCAGGCAGCGCCTGCGGGATATCGTCCAGCACGCTCTCTTGATCGAGCGCGGCCCGCTCTTTGGCTTTTTCCGCCTCCCAGTTCGCTTTTACCGCCTGCTCGTTGGAGAGATCTGCATCGGAAAAAACGTGGGGGTGACGACGAATGAGCTTTTCACTCACCGTATCGACGATATCGGCGAAGTCGAACAAGCCCCGCTCTTTACCCAGCTGGGCGTAAAACACCACCTGAAACAGCAGGTCGCCCAACTCCCCTTTCAGCCCCTGCCAATCCTCGGTTTCGATGGCATCGGCCACTTCGTAGGCCTCTTCCAGGGTGTGCGGCACTATGCTCTGGAAGTCCTGTTTCAGATCCCAGGGGCAGCCGTTTTGCGGGTCACGCAGACGAGCCATGATATCGAGCAGTTGGGGCAGATCGTAACGTTGGGACATGGGATATTCGCTTTCAATTCGTTCAAAAAGGGTCATAAATACAGACCGGCCACTGGGGCCGGTCGGTTCGATATCAAAGCCGCTTGGCGCTGATCACATCGTTGAGCTGACTGAGCTTGGCCAACGCCCGGTTGAAGGCGTTGATGTTGTAAATCTCCAGCTCCATGTCGATCTCCGCGGTCTGCTCGCGCACATTGGAGCGCGAGCGCACCCCCATCACATTGATCTTCTCGTTGGCCAGCACGGTAGTGATATCGCGCAGCAGGCCGGAGCGATCGTTGGAGATGATCCGGATGGTGAGGCCGTAGCCGCCGGAGTAGTTCTCCCCCCACACCGCATCGATCAGCCGCTCGGGGTTGCGACGTGACAACTCTTTCAACTGCTCGCAATCTTCCCGGTGAATGGATACGCCGCGCCCCATGGTGATAAAGCCCTGAATGGAGTCCCCTGGAATGGGCTGGCAGCAGCGGGCAATATGGGTCATCAGGTTGCCGACCCCTTCCACCACTATGTGATCCTTGGGCTTGTGGCGCATCGGCGCATTGGCCTTCTGCTCCAGCTTCTCCAGCAGGCGGCGATCTTCCTCTTCCGCCGTCGGCTTGTTGTAACAGGTGTCGAGATAGTTGAGCACCTGGTTGATGCGGATGTCGCCGCTGCCGATACCAGCCAGCAGATCGTCGGTGCTCTCCAGATTGAAGCGGCGCAGCATGTTGCCCTTGTCGATCTTGGACATGCTGAGGTTGTGGCGATCCAGCTCCTTCTCGAACAGCTCGCGACCGGCCACGATATTCTTGTCCCGATCCAGTTTTCTGAACCAGGTCGCCACCTTGGCCCGCGCCCGGCTGGAGCGCAGGAAGCCGGCGTTGGGGTTCATCCAGTCGCGGCTCGGGTTCGGCTCTTTCTGGGTGATCACCTCCACCTGATCGCCGGTCTGCAGCGCGTAGGTGAACGGAACGATGCGGCCATCAATTTTGGCGCCGATGCAACGGTGGCCGATCATGCTGTGGACGTGATAGGCAAAATCAAGCGGGGTAGCGCCAGCCGGCAGGTCGATCACATCCCCTTTCGGGGTGAAGACGTAGACCCGGTCCTCGAACACCTGACTGCGCAGATCTTCGAGCAGAGAGCCGCTCTCGGAGAGATCTTCCTGCCAGGCGAGCAGCTTGCGCAGCCACTCGATCTTGTCTTCGAAGGTGTTGGCCTTGCCGCCAGCCTGTGCCCCTTCCTTGTAGCGCCAGTGCGCCGCGACGCCGAGCTCGGCATCCTGGTGCATCTGGTCGGTACGGATCTGGATCTCGACCGTCTTGCCCTCCGGCCCCACCACTACGGTGTGGATCGACTGATAGCCGTTGGGTTTGGGGTTGGCGACATAGTCGTCAAACTCGCGGGGAATGTGATGGAAGTGGGTATGAACGATGCCGAGCGCCGCATAACAATCCTGCAGCCGCTTGGTCACTACCCGCACCGCGCGCACGTCGAACAACTCGTTGAATTCGAGGTGCTTCTTCTGCATCTTGCGCCAGATGCTGTAGATGTGTTTCGGCCGACCGTACACCTCGGCGTCAACTCCCGCCTCTTTCAGGCCATTACGCAGGGATTGCACAAACTCGCGGATGTAGCGCTCGCGGTCGAGCCGCTTCTCGTCGAGCTGCTTGGCGATCTGCTTGTAGGTATCCGGGTGCAGGTAACGGAAGGCGAGATCTTCCAGCTCCCACTTGAGCTGGCCGATGCCCAGACGGTTGGCGAGCGGTGCATAGATGTTGGTGATCTCCTGGGCCATCAGCACCCGGGTCTCTTCATCTGCCGTCTTCGCTTCCCGCAGGCAGGCGATCCGCTCCGCCAGCTTGATCACCACGGCACGCACATCCTCGACCATGGCGAGCAACATGCGACGCACGTTGTCGACCTGCTCCGGCGAGGTTTCGCTGCGATGGAGGGTCTGCAGGGAGCGGATGGCCTCCATCTCCAGCACCCCTTCCACCAGCTTGGCGATCTTGGAGCCGAAATCCTCGTCCATCCGCTCCTGGCTGATGAGACCGGCTTCGACGAAGGGGTAGATAATGGCCGCTTTGAGGGTACCAATATCCATGCTGAGCATCTGCAGGATGCCCACCATTTCGATGCCGCGTACCAGCAGCTTGCTGGTCAGCGCCTCGTCACCGAGCGTCAGACAATACTGGTAGACGGTTCGCAGCTGATCCTTTTCACTGTCACTCAAGGAGAGCGAGCTGACCCACTCTTCCAGGGTGAAGTTGTCTTTCAAATGAATATCGCGAACCGCAACCATGGTATCAATCCTTTAAATTATCGGGCCGAAAGCTGTCACTTTCTCCCTTCATGAGATTGCCTCAAATGGGGATATCCAGCGCACTTTTCAAGGCATATTGTCCAGAAAGACAATAGAGCGCGCCAACAGGCCCTGCCGAACGACGAGGGTCTAGATTACCCCAATCACATCAGCTCAAACAGACGCAGACATGCCAGATTACATATCCGCATCGCCGAACTGATGAGTCATTTACTCCCGTTCAAACAGCGCCATGGACTCCAGATGACCGGTGTGAGGGAACATGTCCAGCATGCCGAGGCGCACCAGACGGTAACCCCCTTTCACCAGTACCTGACTGTCCCGCGCCAGGGTGACCGGGTTACAGGAGACGTAGACCACCCGCTTGGGTGAAAGTTTCACGACGTGTCCCATCACTTCCAGCGCGCCGGGGCGAGCCGGATCCAGCAGCACCAGATCAAACCCTTCCCGCGCCCAGGACATGCCGACAATGTCATCGCTCAGGTCTGCCTTGTAGAAACGGGCATTGGTGATGCCGTTGCGACGGGCGTTCTCTTCGGCCCGCTGCACCATGGCCAGTTCACCTTCGACACCCACCACTTCGCGAGCCTGACGGGCCAGCGGCAGGGTGAAGTTGCCGATGCCGCAGAAGAGATCGAGCACCTTGTCATCCTTGCTCGCCCCGAGCCATGTCAGCGCCTGCTCCACCATGCTCTGGTTGATGGGGCCGTTGACCTGAATGAAATCACCGGGTGCAAATGCAAGAGACAGGCCATCCAGCGAGTAGGATGTGGAAAATTGTTGCTGCAGCGCTTCGATGCGATCATCCGCCGCCTGCAGATAGAGGTCGATCCCCTGCGTTTTTGCAAACTCCACCAGCAGGGCGCGATCCGCCTCATTGGGACGGCCGGTGTGACGCAGCAGCATCATGATCCCCTGCTCGGCCTGGATTAGCTCCGCATGGCCCAGCTCGCGCTGGCTCTTGAGGCGATTGAGGCATTCACGCAGCGGGCCAATCAACGCAGAGAGCGGCTCAGCCAGCACAGGGCAACCGTCGATCTCCACCAGATCGTTGCTGTTGCGGCGGCGGAAACCGACCCGGGTGCAGCGACCGTTCTTGTCAAATTTGATGGCCAGACGACAGACCCGGCGGTAGGCACGATCTTCACCGGTCAGTACCGGCTCCAGCGCCGGCGCCTTGATGTTGCCCAACCGCTCGAACAGGCTGACCAGTCCGGCCGCCTTGGCGGCTTGCTGATCGGCAACCGACATGTGCTGGGCACTGCAACCGCCGCACTCGCGATAATGGCTGCAAAAGGGAGCGATACGATTGGCCGCCGGGGTCACCACCTGTTGCAAGGCGGCGTGACCATACTGTTTTTTCTCTTCGGTGATGCGTGCCTTGACGGTCTCGCCGGGCAGTGCCCCTTCGACGAAGATCGCCTTGCCCTGATGGCGACCGATACCGACGCAGTGGTGATCGAGGGTGTCTATCGTAAATTCAATGCGTTGGAGCTGAGTGGACTTCTTTTGGGGCTTGAAAAACTGGGCCATAAAACTTGGTGCCTATAGGTGGCTATGTCATGATTGTGGAATCTGCTGCCGGGTATTGTCCCACAAGAATAATAGTATGACCAAATACGGCCACAGAGCCCGTGTATTGCCATCAACCCTATCGCCAACCCTGTTCACTGGTGGCCTGTTCGTATGACCAAATATGGCCTGAGAGCACGCGTTCTCGCCTTCACCATCCTGCCGACCCTGATCATCGGTGGCCTGATGGCCGGTTACTTCACTTTCCACCGCTACCAGCAGCTGGAAAACAACCTCATTGATCAGGGGATCAACATCATCGAACCGCTGGCAATCGCCAGTGAATACGGGATGACCCAGCACAGTCGCGAATCCCTCAAGCGGCTGATTGGCCTGACCCATCGCAAGAACTCCCCCTTCATCAAGTCCATCGCGGTTTTCACCCAGGACAACCAGCTGTTCGTCACCTCGAACTACCACCGGGATTTCACCCGGCTCAGGCTGCCCGATGGTGAGCCTATTCCCGATTTGACCAGCGTGACATTTCAGGGAGACGACATCATTTTGCGCACCCCGATCCAGGCTGAAACCAGTCTGGATGGCTTCCCGCTGCCAAGCGATGTGGAGCCGCCGATGATCGGCTACATCTCGATGCAGATGGCGACCGACAGGGCCATGTTGCTGCAATACCGCGACACCTTCTTTGCGGTAATCATGGTGCTCATCGGAGTCGCCTTCAGTACCCTGTTTGGCTTCCGTCTGGTCAAGAGCGTGACCCAACCCATCACCAACATGGTGCAGGCGGTGCACAAGATCAGGGAGGGGCGGCTCGATACCCGGGTCAGCGGCCAGCTCACCGGCGAGCTGGATATGCTGAAAAACGGCATCAACGCCATGGCCAAGGCGCTCTCCGAATATCACGAAGAGATGCAGCAGAATATCGATCAGGCCACCTCTGACCTGCGCGAAACCCTGGAGCAGATCGAGATCCAGAACGTCGAGCTCGACATGGCCAAGAAGCGGGCGCAGGAGGCGGCGCGGGTCAAGTCGGAGTTTCTGGCCAACATGTCCCACGAATTGCGTACCCCGCTCAACGGGGTCATCGGTTTTACCCGCCAGCTGCTGAAAACCAGCCTGACCCCGAGCCAGACCGACTACATGCAGACCATCGAGAAGTCGGCGCGCAACCTGCTTGGCATCATCAACGACATCCTCGACTTCTCGAAGCTGGAAGCGGGCAAGCTGCAGCTGGAGCATATCCCGTTCAGCCTGCGCGACACCCTCAACGAGACCATGCACCTGCTCGGCCCCAGCGCCCACGACAAGCAGCTGGAGCTCTCCTTGCGGGTGGATGCCGATGTGCCGGACTACCTCACCGGCGACCCCATGCGTCTGCAACAGGTGCTGACCAATCTCACCGGCAACGCCATCAAGTTCACCGAGCAGGGCAACGTGGATGTCCATATCGAGCAGACCGGCAGTGGCAACCACAAGGTGAGGCTCAACGTCCAGATCCGCGATACCGGCATCGGCATCTCCCAAGAGCAGCAACATCAGCTGTTCCAGGCCTTCAATCAGGCCGACTCCTCCATCTCCCGCCGTTATGGCGGCACGGGCCTGGGCCTCGTCATCACCCAGAAGCTGGTGCAGCAGATGGGCGGCCAGATCCGTTTTGAATCGGAGCTCGGCAAGGGCTCCATCTTCTCCTTCAGTCTGGATGTGGAGGTATCCCCCCTGCCCCAGACCGATCAACTGCCGCTGGATCGGATCCGTGGCAAACGGCTCTGGCTGCTGGAACCGGATCCCTTCGCGCAAGCCTCCCTGCTCGCCCTGCTGGCGGAATGGCACCTCGACGTGCACCCACTGACCAGCGATGATCCCTGGCCCGAGATGAGCGAGCAGGAGATGGTGATCATCGGCAGCAGCACCCTGCATACGCCGCAGCAAGTGCTCGGCCGTCTCGACAGACTGAACGGCCAGCAGCAGAACACCATAGTGCTGCTCAGCAGCCACGAGCCGGCGCTCTATGAAGCTATGCTGGCCCATGGCGCCCAGCACTGTCTCTCCAAACCGGTCAACCACCGCAAGCTGCTGCACGCCCTGCTCTCGCCGGAATCGAGCCGCCAGAAGCTGCCCGCCCAGCCTGCGCCGCGCCAGTTGCAGCCAATCAAGGTGCTGGCGGTGGATGACAACGCAGCCAACCTCAAGCTGATCGCCGCCATGCTCAAGGAGATGGTGAGTCAGGTAGTTGTGTGCAAAAACGGCAAGGAGGCGGTCAAACAGGCCCAGAGCCAACCGTTCGACATCATCTTCATGGATATCCAGATGCCGATCATGGATGGCATCAGCGCCACCCAGGCGATCCGCAACCAGTCCCTCAACACCACCACCCCGATCGTGGCGGTGACCGCTCACGCCATCCCCGGCGAACGGGAGCGGCTGATCCGCCAGGGGATGGACGACTATCTGGCCAAGCCCATCGACGAGAGCATGCTGGCCCAGCTCATCACCGACTTTGCCCATCGCCGCCACCAGAATAATGGTGCCCAACAGATCGACTGGGCACTGGCGGTGCGACAGGCGGCGGGGAAAGAGCATCTCGCCAAAGAGATGCTGACCATGCTGCTGGCCAGTTTCGACGAGGTGGAACCTGTGCTGGATAGCGCACTGGCGGGCGAAATTGAAGATAGCGAGGTGCTGGCCCAGCTCCATCGCCTCAACGGTGGCTGTGCCTATTCCGGGGTGCCGGGACTTCAACGGCTGCTCTCCCAGCTGGAGCAACAGCTGCGTGACGGCGTGCCGGTGAGCGAACTGGAACCCGAGCTGCTGGAGCTGCAAGATGCGCTGGAACTGGTGCGCCAGGAGGCGCCCCGCTATCTCGGCAAGGCTTGATGAGCTTGACCTGAACTGTATCGGCCCCCGCTTTTTCTGACGCGAGGGCTGCCAGATGGTAAAGTTGCGCCGTTTACACAGGAGTCAGCATGACCAACAACGATATTCTGCGCCGTCTGCGCTACGCCCTCACCATCAGCAACGACCAGATGGTCGAGATGTTTGCCAAGGGCAACCTGACGGTCACTCACGCCCAGCTGCACAGCTGGTTGATGAAAGAGGCAGCGGAAGGTGAAGAGCAAGAGGCAGGCTATGTCGCCTGTCCCGACTCGGCCCTGAGCCAGTTCCTCGACGGTTTCATCATCGCCCGCCGCGGCGTGCGGGAAGATGCACCGCCCCAGGTGATCCCGAACCGTATCAACAACAATATGATCCTGCGCAAGCTGCGCATCGGTCTCAACTTCAAGGAAGAGGACATGCTCGGCACCCTCAAACTCGCCGACTTCAACCTCTCCAAGTCCGAGCTCAGTGCCCTGTTCCGCTCCAAGGATCACAAGCACTATCAGGATTGCGGGGATCAGATCCTGCGCAACTTCCTGATTGGTCTCACGGCCAAATACCGCGGCTGACCAGCCGCGCGACTGACCAGACAGAGCCTTCGACATGTGCCAGCGACTCACTCCTCCCACGCTCAGCAACCTGGCTGCAGCAGGGGGATGGCGCTGGCGCTGTCTTCTTCCCCTCTTCTTGTTGCCACTGGTTCTGCTGCTGGGTGGTTGTACTCCGTCCGAATATCAGCTCTCAACCCGTTATCAGAGCGCCAACCAGAACGAGCGGATCGCCTTTCTGATCCTCCACTACACCGATGAAGATGATGCCAACTCCCTGCGCCTGCTGACCGAGCCGGAGCACAAGGTGAGCGCCCACTACCTGATCCCCCGCGACAGCCGCGAGACACCGCTCACCGTCTATCAACTGGTGCCGGACAGCGCGCGCGCCTGGCATGCGGGACGCAGCCGCTGGCACCAATATGCCGGGCTCAATGCCAGCTCCCTTGGCATCGAGATCGTCAACCTCGGCTATCCAGCAGAAGATGAGCCGCTGGCCCCCGATGCGCGCCGCTGGCAACCCTATACCCCGCAGCAGATTGCTGCCGTCGGCGCACTCAGCCGCAAGCTGGTCGACCGTTACCGGATCCCGCCGACCCAGGTGCTGGCTCACAGCGACGTCGCCCCCGAGCGTAAGCAAGATCCCGGCCCCCACTTCCCCTGGCGTCAGCTCTATCTGGAGTATGGCGTCGGCGCCTGGCCTGATGAAAACCGGGTGGCAGAGCTGCTTGCCAACCCTCTGCTGGAATGGAGTGCCACCATGTGGCAACAGCAGCTGGCCCGCTATGGCTACGGCCTGTCCCAAACCGGCCAGTGGGATGAGCAGAGCCGCGCCGTCATGGGCGCCTTTCAACTCCACTTTCGCGCCAGCAAGGTCGATAGCAAACCAGACCGCGAGTGTCAGGCCATCCTGATGGCGCTGCTGGAAAAATACTTCCCCTAATACTCATCCATTGTCCCCACTGCAGCGTACTGTTTGATAGCCGTTAGCTATCAAACAGTTAGGCACAAGCAATTGTCCCTGCATTTTGCAAGGCGTTATTCTGACTGCGTTCCGAAAGAGAATTTAAAACCGATTTCCAAATCTGGAGGTGAATGATGAAAAGCCCGATTGGTCTTGATACTGCTCAATCACAAGCCCTGGCAGCCGAGTTGAACAAATTGCTGGCCAGCTACCAGATCCTCTACATGAACGTGCGCGGCTTCCACTGGAATATCCGTGGCAACCAGTTCTTCGAGCTGCACCTGAAATTTGAAGAGATTTACAACGACCTGCTGCTGAAAGTCGATGCACTGGCCGAGCGGATCCTGACCCTGGATGGCGTGCCAATGCACAGCTTCAGTGACTACCTGAAAGTCTCTGCCATCCCGGAGCAAAAAGGGCTGCACGATGGCCGCGCCTGTGTCGAATCCCTGCTGGATAGCTTCCGCGAACTGCTGGTCGCCCAGCGTCGTATTCTGGGTCAGGCCGCCGAAGCCGGTGATGAGGGCACGGCCTCCATCCTCTCCGACTATGTGCAGCAGCAGGAAAAACTGGTCTGGATGCTGCGCGCTTATCTGGCCTGATAGTGAACCAAGCCAGCTACAGCGTACGTATGCGGGCTTGAGTAAGTACCGGGCCGGAAGCACCTGACCAGACCACGGCCCAATCCGTCTGATTGTTATGTTCTGTTGCAAACCTGAGTTGTCTCTCCTTTTATCCACCCGCTTGCCGCCCTGTTTGGGCGGCTTTTTTTGTTTTTGATCTGCATCAAGGGAATCTTAATTGGCAAATTGAATGCCTATTAAGTTTTTCGCGAGAGGAATAGAATCGCCACAAAACAGACAACTGAAATGTCAAATTAGGAGAGGCATGATGTTTTGTGTGCAATGTGAACAGACAATTCGTACCCCGGCTGGCAACGGCTGTGCCTACGCACAAGGTATGTGCGGCAAGACGGCTGAAACCTCGGATCTGCAGGATGTGCTGATCTACACCCTGCAGGGGCTCAGCGCCTGGGCGCTGGCCGCCCGTGAGCAGGGCATCATCGACCGCGAGATCGATGCCTTCGTGCCCAAGGCCTTCTTCGCCACCCTCACCAACGTCAACTTCGACTCCGCCCGCATCGTGGCCTACGTCAATCAGGCCCTCGCCTATCGCCAGCAGCTGGCCGATCGTCTGACCGCCATGGCGGTGCAGGTCAACGACTTGCCACACTCCGCTTACTTCGAACCCGGTGCCGAGCTGCTGGAGCAACTTGCCCATGCCGCATCAGCCGCCCCCAATCGGGGCAAGAGCGAGGTGAACGAAGACATCATGGGGCTGCGCCTGCTCTGCCTCTACGGCCTCAAGGGAGCGGCCGCCTATATGGAGCACGCCCGGGTGCTGGATCAGCAGAGTGACGAGGTGGCCGCCGAATTCCACCGCATCATGAGCTGGCTAAGCACAGACCCGAGCGAAATGGGTCGGCTGTTCAGCTGTGCCATGGAGATCGGTCAGCTCAACTTCAAAATCATGGAGATGCTGGATCTCGGTGAAACCAGCGCCTTCGGCCATCCGGAGCCGACCCAGGTACGCGTAACCCCCATCCCCGGCAAGTGCATTCTGGTCTCCGGCCACGACATGATGGATCTCAAGCTCATTCTGGAGCAGACCCAGGGGACCGGCATTCATGTCTACACCCACGGCGAGATGCTGCCCGCGCTGGCCTACCCCTTCTTCAAGCAGTACCCTCATCTGGTGGGCAACTACGGCTCCGCCTGGCAGAACCAGCAGAAGGAGTTTGCCAACTTCCCGGGCGCCGTGGTGATGACCTCCAACTGCATCATCGACCCGAATGTGGGCAACTACTCGGACCGCATCTTCACCCGCTCCATCGTCGGCTGGCCGGGCGTCACCCATCTTGAGGGGGATGATTTCTCCGCCGTGATCGCCAAGGCCCAAGCGCTTGAAGGCTTCAAACACACCGAACTCGAACACTTCATCACCATCGGCTTTGCCCGCAACGCTCTGATGCAGGCAGCACCCGCGGTGATCGAGAAGGTCAAGGCCGGGGAGATCAGCCACTTCTTCCTGGTGGGTGGCTGTGACGGCGACAAGGCCGAGCGCGCCTACTTCACCGAGTTTGCCAAGGCGGCACCGCGAGACAGCCTGCTGCTCACCCTGGGCTGCGGCAAATACAAGTTCAACAAGCTCGACTTTGGCGACATCGGCGGCATTCCGCGTCTGCTGGACGTGGGTCAGTGCAACGATGCCTACTCCGCCATCCAGCTGGCGCTGGCGCTCTCCGAAGCGTTCGAGTGCGGTGTCAACGATCTGCCGCTGACGCTGGTGCTCTCCTGGTTCGAGCAAAAAGCCATCGTTATTCTGCTCACCCTGCTCTCCCTCGGGGTGAAGGACATTCGTACCGGCCCGACCGCCCCCGCCTTCCTCACCCCGGCTCTGCTCAAGGTGCTGGAAGAGCAGTTCGGTCTGAAAGGGACCACCACGGCCGAGGCTGACCTGGCCGAGATCCTGGCGGCCTGATCGGCACCTCATGTTGTAAGCGTTTGGCGAGCCGTCCGGCTCGCCTTTTTTCTGGATCCGGCTTTTTCATCAGACGTTTTTCGAACCGTTTCAAACCTAAGGAGCCTTGTGATGACCTATCTCACGCTCACCTGCATTGGCCGCCAACAGAACACCCACGACGTCGTGAGCTGGCAGCTGGCGCCGCTTTCCGGCAGCCTCCCTCCCGTGCTGGCTGGCCAGTGCATCACCCTGCATACCGAGATCGACGGCCAGCCGGAGTGCCGCGCCTATACCCTATCCTCCAGCCCGCAGGATTCATGCTGGCAGGTCACCATCAAGGATGTGGGACGGGTCTCCCGCCATCTGCACCAGACCTTGCAGGTGGGAGACGAGATCCGGGTGGATGGTCCGTTCGGCGATTTCAACCTGACCAACCTCCCTTGCAAACGGCCACTACTGCTCAGTGCCGGTTCCGGCATTACCCCCATGTGGTCCATGTTACGGGACGAGCTGGCCAAACGGCCGGATGCCGATATCCGCTTTATTCACAGCGCCCGCTCGCCAGCAGATGTGATCTTCGCAGATGACTTGGCTGCACTGGCTGAGGCCCATGCCGGTGTACGCCATGCCCTGATTCTGGAAGAGGCGCCAACGGCTCATCCCTGGGTGGGCCGACTCACCCCCGCCATGCTGGCCGAACTGACCCCGGATCTGCGCGAACGCCATGTCTATCTCTGCGGCCCGGCCCCCTATATGGCGGAGGTCAAAACCATGCTGACGGAGCTGGGACTGCCGCCGGAGCAGCTGCATCAGGAGTCTTTTGGCCTTCCTCCAGCAGAGCCTGCCACCACCACCAGCGACCACTTCTGGCTGACCCTGAAAAAGAGCGGCAAAAAGGTGAAGATCCTGCCGGGTCAGACCCTGCTGGCGGCGCTGGAAGCGGCGGGCGAAACCATGATGGCGGCTTGTCGCGCCGGGGTATGTGGCAGCTGTCGTTGCACCACCACAGGTGACATCGAGCGCCAGAGCGTGATGACCCTAAGTGCTCAGGATTTGGAGAGCGGCGTTGCTCTGGCCTGCTCCTGCACCGCGAAAGGGGATATCAGTCTCGATTATTGAGGCGTGGTGAAGGCGTCATCGGTATCCCAACCTTTTCCCAAGTAGACAGGGGCGCTAGACTCTGCCCAGTTTCACCAGAACACGGGATAAAAAATGACAATACTGGTCACAGGGGGCGCTGGCTATATCGGCTCCCACACCCTGGTTGAACTCTTAAACGTCGGGCAGCAGGTCGTGGTACTCGACAACCTCTCCAACTCCTCACCGGAGTCACTCAAGCGGGTCGAGCAGATCACCGGCAAGCCGGTCACCTTCGTCGAAGGGGATGTGCTGGACAGAGCCTGCCTGCAGCAGCTGTTCGCCAACCACCAGATCGAATCGGTCATTCACTTCGCCGGCCTCAAGGCGGTCGGGGAGTCGAGCAAGATCCCGCTCACCTACTACCAGAACAACATCAGCGGTACCCTAGTGCTGTGCGAAGAGATGGCCAAGGCTGGCGTGTTCCGGCTGGTATTCAGCTCCTCGGCCACCGTCTATGGCGATCCCGCCTCGGTGCCGCTGCGGGAAGATTTCCCCACCAGCGCCACCAACCCCTATGGTCGCTCCAAGCTGATGGTGGAGGAGATCCTCCGTGATCTCGCCAAATCCGATCCCCGCTGGGCCATCGTACTGCTGCGTTACTTCAACCCGGTCGGCGCCCACGAGAGCGGCTTGATTGGTGAAGATCCCAACGGCATCCCCAACAACCTGTTGCCCTATATCAGCCAGGTGGGTGTCGGCAAGCTCAAGGAGCTGGGGGTATTTGGCAACGACTACCCGACCCCGGATGGCACCGGCGTGCGCGACTACATCCATGTGGTGGATCTCGCCATCGGTCACCTGAAAGCACTGGCGCGCATCAAGAGCGACACCGGCGTCTTCACCTACAACCTGGGCACAGGTCAGGGCTACTCGGTACTGGAGATGGTCAAGGCGTTTGAAGCGGCCAGCGGCCGACCCATTCCCTACCAGATCAAACCCCGTCGCCCGGGCGACATCGCCGAGTGCTGGGCAGAGCCGACGCTGGCCCGTGCCGAGCTGGGCTGGCAAGCAGAGCGCGGTCTGGAGCAGATGATGGTCGATACCTGGCGCTGGCAAAGCAACAACCCGAACGGCTATCAAGGCTGATCTCTCGCGGGTTGATAACAGAACGCCCCGACATTTTCATGTCGGGGCGTTTTATTTTGCGACGTTCCATCAGTGGGTCTGACTGCGCAGCAGCGGCACACAGGCCAATCGGGGGGCAATGCGCTCTATCAGCCGATCCGCCAGCGGGGTCAGCAGCAACCAGGGCAGACAGAGGGTCGCTAGTCCCAGTGCGCCGACGTAGACATCGGTAAACCAGTGGGCGCCAGCCAGAATGCGCGGCGCGGAAAAGATTGGCACCATCAGCAATGCGGTGACTCCCGCCCAGCGCGGCAAATAGCGCAAGGCATAGCCGGCGAAGATCATCAGGAACAGGGCGTGATCCCCGGGGAAGCTATCACCGGAAGAGTCCTTGGTCGGAATACCGCTGATCTGGGTCACCCGCAGCGCATCAGCTACCATCAGGGTCGGGCTGGGTCGCTCCACCGGCAATCGGTGACCAAGCTGGTTGATCACCAGAGCACTCAGCAGCATCACTATGCCCATTGCCACCAGTTGGCGACGACCCGCCAAATTCCGAGCGAAGAAGCAACGAGCCAAGATCAGCCCCATACAGGCCAAAACCGCCAGATCGAACAGCCGGTTATTGGTGATGGCCACCAGATCGGCCCACAGAGCCGACTGGCCGAGCCAGCCGTTGACGGTATGAAAAATCGCGAGGTCCCACTGATCCCAGGGACCATGAGCGGGCAACGCAGCCCAACTGATGGCCACCAGACCACCGACCAGATAGCAAAGCAGGAACTTGCCCATGGGGACTCTCCTTTGGAAAAGGGCGATATCGTAAAACTGTAGAGTGCGTCACAAAACCGAAGAATTGTAAGAAAGTGCGACACAATATCAAGTCTCAAATAAAGCCTTCCAGCCCATTCCAATCTCGCATATCCCAACAGCGCCAAGATTTCTGCCTCCAGTGCTGCATCTGTGGGCCTCTCACCATGAGTGCGGCTTGTGCCACCACCGCAACACCCCCTAGAATGCGCACTTCCCTTTACTGCGAAAGGAAGCGGTATGCATATTCACATTCTCGGGATCTGCGGCACCTTTATGGGTGGTCTGGCGGTGTTGGCAAAACAGCTTGGTTACCGGGTGACCGGTTCGGATGCCAATGTCTATCCCCCCATGAGTACCCAGCTCGAGCAACAGGGCATCGAACTGACCGAGGGCTATGACCCTTCCCAACTCGATCCGGCGCCGGATCTGGTGGTGATTGGCAACGCCATGAGCCGCGGTAACCCCTGTGTTGAATATGTGCTGGACCGCAATCTGCCCTACATCTCCGGCCCCCAGTGGCTGCTGGAGCACGTGCTGCAAGATCGCTGGGTGCTGGCCGTTGCCGGCACCCACGGCAAGACCACCACCGCCAGCATGCTGGCCTGGGTGCTGGAGTACGCCAAGCTGGAGCCCGGTTTCCTTATTGGCGGCGTGCCGGGCAACTTCCCGGTCTCGGCCCGCCTCGGCTCTGCCCCCTTCTTCGTGATCGAAGCGGACGAATATGACTGCGCCTTCTTCGACAAACGCTCCAAGTTCGTCCACTACCACCCGCGCACCCTGGTGATGAACAACCTGGAGTTCGATCACGCGGACATCTTCCCGGATCTCGCCGCTATCCAACGTCAGTTCCACCACCTGATGCGCACCGTGCCAAGCAACGGCCGGGTGCTGTTCCCGCAGGCGGATGACAACCTCACCGCCGTGCGCAAGATGGGCTGCTGGAGTGAAGTAGAGCTGGTGGGTCAGGACGACGCCAAGTGGAAAGCGGTCAAGCTGGCCGATGACGGCTCCGCCTTCGAGGTGTGGCTGGATGGCGAGAAACAGGGCGAAGTGCACTGGGAGTGCATCGGCGAACACAACGTCAACAATGGTCTGATGGCCATCGCTGCCGCCCGCCACGCCGGTGTCATGGTGGAGCATGGCATCGCAGCCCTCTGCCAATTCAAATCCCCCAAGCGGCGGATGGAGCTCAAGGGTGAGGTAGCGGGCATCAGCGTCTATGACGACTTCGCCCACCACCCCACCGCCATCGAGACCACCCTCGGCGGCCTGCGCGCCAAGGTAGGAGAAGCCCGTATTCTGGCGGTGCTGGAGCCACGCTCCAACACCATGAAGCTGGGGGTTCACAAGGAGGAGCTGGCTGGCTGCTTCACTGGCGCCGATGAAGTGTTCTTCTTCCAGCCACCCAACATCGGCTGGGATCTCGGCGAGGTGACGGCCCATATGACCCGACCCGCCAAGGTATTCAACGATCTGGAGACCCTGATCAACCGGCTGGTGGCCGAGAGCCGTGATGGCGACCATATTCTGATCATGAGCAACGGCGGCTTCGGTGGCATTCATGACAAGCTGATCGCCCGCCTCAAGGATTACCACGGCGAACTATGAACAAAACGATCACCCTGGCGCTGACCGGTGCCTCCGGCGCCCCCTACGCCCTGCGCCTGCTCCAGTGTCTGGTGCAGGCGGACTATCGGGTCTATCTGCTCGCCTCATCGGCAGCTCGTGTGGTACTCAAGACCGAGCAGCAGCAGGATTGGCCCGGCTCGCCGAAAGAGCTCTCTGCCTATCTTTGTCGCCAATATGGCGCCAAGGAGGGGCAGATTGTCGCCTGCGGCAAGGAGGAGTGGTTCTCGCCGGTCGCCTCCGGCTCGGCCGCGCCCAAGCAGATGGTGGTCTGCCCCTGCTCCATGGGCACCGTCTCGGCCATTGCCAACGGCACCTCCGACAACCTGCTGGAGCGGGCAGCGGATGTGGTGATCAAGGAGCGCGGCCAGCTGATCCTGGTGCCCCGCGAAACCCCCTTCTCGGCGATCCATCTGGAGAACATGCTGAAACTGGCACGGCTCGGGGTGACCATCATGCCCGCTGCGCCCGGTTTCTATCATGAGCCGAAAAGCATCGAGGATCTGGTGGACTTTATGGTCGCCCGCATCCTCGATCATCTCGGTGTCGAGCATGAGTTGACCCACCGCTGGGGCTATGGCCACCATTGAGGTGACCGCCACATTCGGCTGTCTAGTCCTGAAATAGGTTTACACATTTTCAACTAGCATTTCTCTACTCAGAACCCCCTATGCACCGCATCGGGGGTTCTGTATTTCAACGCATGATGCGGCCGCTCCACGTTGTAAATATCCACCGCTTCACGCACCATTTCCCGCGC
>NZ_JBFOCL010000045.1:0-16161 GCF_040907785.1 Aeromonas sp. s8 | reverse complement strand
GGTGTGGTGTGGCGATATCACCTACGTCTGGGCAGGTGGTCGTTGGCATTACCTGGCAGCGGTGCTTGACCTGTACACCCGGCGGGTCGTGGGCTGGGCGATGTCAGATAAACCAGATGCAAAGCTGGCCATCAAAGCACTGGAGATGGCCTATCAGCAGCGGGGTTGCCCATCCTGTGTGCTATTTCACTCTGACCAGGGCAGCCAATATGGTAGCCGGGCATTTCGGCAACGACTGTGGCGTTATCGCATAACCCAGAGCATGAGTCGGCGTGGCAACTGCTGGGATAACGCCCCGATGGAGCGACTGTTCAGGAGCCTGAAGTCAGAGTGGCTCCCGGCTATGGGATATATGAGCTTGCGAGCAGCGAAGCGGGATATCAGTTACTACCTGATGGATTACTACAACTGGCGGCGTCCACATCAACACAATGACGGGATACCGCCAGCAAAAGCCGAAGAACGGCCTAACCAAGTGTCCGGATTTAGTTGACCACTACAGTTTTTATTGGCTGTAGCCTGACGGCTAGCGGCTGCGACGCACGTCATGGAGCAACTCGCTGGCGTCAACGTCCTCCAGCCGGATAATCCGGGCATCAGAGGCCATCGCCATTTTTTCAATCTTGTCGAGGGCCGAGACGATGGTGCGCACCACGCCGTTGGAACGCTTGCGGATCAGATCCAGCAGTGCATCGTCGATCTCCACGTCCACCTCCAGCATTTCACTGGCAATCAAGGACACGTCATCGAGATCGGCCGGTTTGAATTCGATCCACTGGGAGATGCGGTTAAACAGCTGCTTGCGCTGGCTGATGCGGCGGGCAATCTCTTCCATCCCGACCAGGATCAGGGGTTGTTCGGTGGCATCGTAGATATCGCGCAGGGTCTCCATGATGCGGGCATTGCCGACCACGTAATCGGCCTCATCCACGAAGATGGCCAGCTCTTCGGCACGGACGGATTCGATGATGCTATCGACCTGAGCACGCAGGTTGTGGCGCTGGGGAATGCCGATCTCTTTGGCAATCTGCTCCAGCAGGCTGGTCACCGTGTCGGCCTTGTAACAGCGGACATAGATGCCGTTCACTTCGTCCTGGTTGAACAGCCATTCCACGGCGGTGGTCTTGCCAAAGCCGGAGGGGCCATGGATCAGACCAATGCCCGGCACTATGCTGGAGCGGTTGAGCAAGTTGTCGAGCAGTTGCTCGGTCTTGATCATGTTTTTGACTTCAACGATCTTGTGTTTCATAGTGGGTTTGTCCTTTGTTTTTGGCCTTTTCGGGCTACTCGCTAACCTTTTGCCTGGGTGCGGCGGGTAGCCCGAACTTCATCCAGATGGCGGTTAATGCGTTTTGCCATCAGCTTGTGGCTGTAGAGGTATCGGGTCAGCCACTCCTTCTCCCGCTCTGTCAGCGGGGTATCCAGCTCCCGCTCTGCCAGATAGATGGCTTGCTCGTACTCGGTCTTGAGTGCTCTCGATTCCTGCCCTGCGGTGGCTTGCGCCCGCTGCGCTTTCGCTTCTCGTCTGGCTTCTATGGCGGCCAGTTCTGCCGCATTGAAACGGGCGGGTTCAGCGGGCGTTGAGACCCCGGTGAGCGCTGCCAATGCCGGGTTATCGAGAGTGAGATCGCGACGACTGAACGCTTCAATACCCTTGGCCTGATCGACGAAGTGGCGCACTACATCCTGATGGAGCTGGTCGATGCCAAAGGTCTTGGCAAGGTTGCGCATCTCGCGGCGAAAGCTGGCCAACGCCTTGGCATCGGCTTTTTTGGCCGCCCGGAAGGCATCGGGGCTGATACCATTGCCCAGCAGGTCGATGTTGATGGCCTCGATCCGCTCGTTCCAGTCGCCGGTGCGGTACAAGATGGCGCGGCCCACATCGCACGGATCGAGAAAGACGCTGACCCGCTGGCTCTTCCAGTTGTGCTCCAACAGTTCGGGGGCGCTGTATTTGAGGCCACCGGCCTTGATAAAACCTTTGGAGACGGTCGCCTCGCCGATATGGTTGAGCAGCAGATCCAGCGCAGCTTCATCGGAGATGGCGCGGCGCTGATAACGGGCCAGCTGATACTTTTCATTGGGGCTGACCCCGAGGGCACTGTGCTTGCGGTTGTGGTAACGGGCATCGAGCCAGTTATCGAGCAGGGTTTGCAGTTCGGCGGCCGTCATGGCCAGCTCGTAAATCTCTTTTTGCGCATCCGGTTTGCGCTTCTCCTCCAGCCGCTGGGCAAAGCTCTTGCGCGCCTCGATCACCTGACGGTCTGCCACGCAGTGGCCGATATAGGAGGGCAACAGCTCGATCAGGCCGTGGCTCAAGGTGCGGAAAAACCGCTCGATATGGGGTTTCTCCCACCCCGAGTAGGCGTTGGAGCGGCTGACGTTCATACCAAGCAGGGTGCAGATGGACATGACTCGCTGGCTCACGTAGTCAGAGCCGTTATCGGTGCGCATCACACCGTTGTCATTGAGGGTGCCCCAGGCCAGCAGGGTCTTGCGCAGCAGCAGGCAGATCCCCTCGCTCGATGAGCTCTTGGCCACCAGCAGACGAACGCGACGGGTATACACGTCGATCACCGCGATGATGCTGTGGCGACCATCCACCAACATGGCATCGACCGGAGTGCTATCGAACTCCCAGACGTCGTTGGGCTGGGCCATCCAGGGGTACATCTCCTCGATCGCGCTGCGGTATTTGTTGTTGTAGGCATCCGGGTTGGTGGTATAGGTAAAGGCCACCTTGTTCTCTGCCAACCATTTCACCATCCAGCGACGCAAGGAGGATTGGCTGGGGATCTGCCATCCCAGCTGATTCATGTCGCTGTATTGGCTGGCCAGTTCGTGCAGCGCCCCCCACTTGTTGGCCAGATGGGGCTTGGTGGTGACCAGTGCGGTGAGAAACTTGGCCAGATCCGGGCTCTGCTCGACGGTTGATGGCCGCTCCCGCTGATAGTTTCCAGCCAGGGCTGCGGGGCCTTCGTCCGCCAGCGCACTTTGCCAGCGGCGCAGGGTGATCGGACTGAATGGTTTTTGCCTTTCATAAACGCTGACAGGCAGGGCGAGAGTGCGGGCACGGTATGCCTCGATAAAGGCACGGCGACCCACCTCCCCTTGCTGGCAGGCGTGATAGGGGGCCAGGAAGATATCGGCGGCCTGCAGGATCAGCAGTCTGGCATCGACCTTCTGGCGAGCCCCCTCCCCTAAAGTCAGCAATTTGCGGCCTGCCTCCGGTTTGACCGGCACCTCGCGCGCCAGCAACTTGGCCATGGCCTTGCCACCCGCTGCATGATCGGTCACTGCATGGCCTTGTGCGGCCACAGCCTGTTCTGCCAGGTAACGGCGGGTTTCAATCGGCAGTGAGCCAATGTAATATTCGGCCCCTTTGCCTTTCTCGCGCTTGCGGCTTTGCCACTCTTCACGCTCGGCCTTTTTGCGCACACCATCGGGGTAAGCGGGCATGCCAACCAGTCCGGCCAATGCCTGGGCGGTGTACCAGGTGCTCATTGGTCACCTCCCAGCAGATCGATCCCCAGCGATTCGGACAGCAGGGCCATGATGGCGCGGCTTTCCCGACGCTTGGGGCTAATCCCTCTGGCCGGAGCATAGTGTTTGATACAACGCTGTACGGCTCGGGGGTGCAACCCTTTAGCGCGGGCCCAAGCAGCTTGGGAATATCCGCATTTTATGAGCTCAGCCCTGATCCACTCTGGTGTTTTCCCTGACATACTCACCCCGTTTCGGTATCATCAAGTGTCGCAGTGCGTATCTTTGTCATTCATAAAAGAATGATTTTATGTCGCGACGCGTCACATATGAATGATTGATCACCCCAAAAAGATTGACAAGTCTTTTTGTGCGGAATTTTTTGTCTACCGACTCACCAGCATTAGCCACTAGCCGAGAATTCCTTGTATGTCAGAGCGTTATGAAGAAAAACCACAAGCAGCACAAAAAGACGGTGAGGTATCTTTTCTGACGGCGGGAATGGATACTCTGAGTGACCGTCTGGATGAGCTGCGCGGGAGCCTGAGCTACAAGGCATTTGCCGAACTGGTGGGGATGAGTGAGTCGGGGATGCGCAAATACTTCCCCCCGTTTAATTCACTGCCCACCATCGACAAGGCGCTGCGCATCGCGCGGACGTTCAATGTGAATCTGGAGTGGCTGGCCACCGGTCAGGGCCCGAAACACCCCGATGGAACGGCCGAGCAGATGGTGCAACGTGAGGAGTTTGATGAGGAGTACGCGCTGATCGACGGCTACCATGTCACCGTCAGTACCGGCCATGGTGCGTTTAATGATGATCATGAGGTTAAACGCAAGCTGGCCTTCCGCCGCAAGTGGCTCACGTTTCGCAAGTTAAACCCGGATAACTTGGTGGTGGTCTTCGCCAAAGGCGACAGCATGGAGCCCACCATCCACTCTGGTGACTCTATCCTGGTCGATATCAGCAAGAATCAGATCGAAGATGGATCCATCTTCGTGTTGCGCCTGGGAGAAGAGCTCTACGCCAAGCGCCTGCAGAAAAACTTCGATGGCGGGATCACCATCATCAGCGACAACCGCGATGATTACCCCCTGCAGGTCGTGCCAGCCAACCAGCTGGAGAACCTGGCCGTGATCGGCAAGGTAGTCTGGGCCGGGCACGATTTTTTTTAGCCAAAAACATCCTAACAACTCCGCCAGTTAGGATTTCGTGACCTGCTTACAAAGGGATTAAACAATCCCAATTAAAACTAGGCATCACGCCTAGTTTTTCATTTTCAGCGCATTGGCTAGCAGCTTGACTCGAAAGTTTTCATTTTGCGGTTAAACGGCTTTGTTTAACCGCATCACGCCACAAGCCCCGCCATTCCTGAGTTTGTCCCGCCATCTCCCACTTGTTTTCACCAGCTCCCGGTTTTTCATTCTTGGTGGTGGGTTACATTCCGGCAGCGTAATGTGCAGGTTGGCCACTAGCAAACCGGCCAGCGCGGCCCACAACACAGGGCTGCGCAGCCACAGCCAGCGGGAGGTATTGGCCGAGAGAATAAACATGCCGACCGAGAAGTGCAGCAGATTGGAGAGCACAAAGAGGATCACGATGGCCCCCAGTTGCTGCTCGCCAAACGCCAGCACCATCAAGGGGATACCAAGATTGCCGGTATTTCGGAACATGGCGGGCAAGATCAGGGCTGCCCGCTCAATTCCTTTGAGTTTGAGCAGCGCGAGCAGCAGACCGGGTAACAGAATAACCAGCGCCCCCGCCGCAATCAGCGGCAGATGCTCCGCCAGCACCAGCGGATACTTGACCAGCGCGGAGAAGACCAGCGCCGGGGTAAACAGCTCGATATTGGCCCGATTGACGTAACCGAGCGCGGCCCCCGGTCGCAATCGCCCATAGAGGGCGCCGAGCCCGACCACACCGAACACCGGAATGACGATATTGAGCAAGGCGCTGAACATGGGCGGCGTCCGTTACGGTTCGCGGGCCGGTTTGCCCATCAGCACCACCGGATCCAGCGTCACTTCCAGTGCGCCGTTACTGACCCAGAGCTGACCATCGGAGATAGTGCAGGTGAGCTGCATGGTACGCTCGACCATGGCGGTCAGCGGCAGGGTCTGGCTGTCGGAGAGTTCGATGATGCTGAGGTTGTCATGCTGGCTGAGCTTGCCCTGGTTCTGCTTCCACCAGACGCTGGTGCCACGACCGCCGTAGAGGTAGAGCACCACCTGACGGGCACGGTTACAGGCCTTTTTCAGCCGCTTTTCATCGGGTTGGCCCAGCTCGATCCAGAGTTCTATTTCGTCCGAGTAGTTCTTGCACCAGAGCTCGGGTTCGTCATCGGCGCTCAATCCCTTGGTGAACTCCAGTCGCTCGGCGGCGTGCCAGGCAAAGGCCGCCAGCCGGATCATCATCCGCTCATCGGTTTCGGAGGGGTGGCGCGCCAGCGTGAGGGAGAAGTCCTGATACAGATTGCGATCCATATCAGACAAACTGATCTGAGCCTTGAATACGGTTGCCTTGAGAGCCATAGAAAACCTTGAACACCTGATAAGAGAAGGGTGAGTGGGAAATACGGGCGCCAGTGTAATCAAAATCGGCGGCAGGTTCGACCATCCTGACCAAAGATTTCCCCTTACCTGCCGGGATAAGTGCTTTAAAAGACACAAAAAACAAATGCCAGTCCGAAGACTGGCATTTGGCGGCATGAGAAGCGACTCACTTCTCGGCGGACTGTACCCCGAACGCGTTCAGCAGCATGCAACAGGTCACTGCCACCGCCACGAATCCGCTCAGAAAGATAAAGGGCATGGCCCCGTATCCCAGTACTGTCCAGATGGTGTGTTCAAGAAGACTCATTGTTGTGTCCTTCATCCGGTGAAAGGTGTGTTCCTTCTGGCGGATATTGGCCCCGCTCTTGATGCCTCCATTTGACCTCAATCAGCGGTTGGGTCCTATGCCACCAAAGTGATAAATGCAGGGTTCATTTGCGCTGGATCAAGCTTTTTGGCCAAATATCCATGCAGTTCAAGCAATTACCACCGCCAATCAAGGATAGACACAAACACGGCAGAATAAAAAAACGCGCCGGATGGCGCGTTTCTTGGACAGCACAGGCAAGGGATCAGTTGTCGCACAGATCGCTTGGCATGTCCTGACGCAGGCGGGTCCACAGCTTGCCGGACTCGATACCGTACTGACGCACCGTCATGAACACGGCTTCGTGGTTCTTGGTCTCCGCCAGATTGAGCAGGGTCTTGTAGTAGGCATCTGCGGTCTCGCGGGCCTGCTTGTCGGAGAAGTAGTAGCTGCCGACCCGGCTGTACAACCCTTTGAAACCGTTCAGGATCAAAGCATAGATCGGATTGCCGGAAGCAAACGCCAGCTGGTGGTGCAGGCGATAATCGAACTCGGCATAAGCCTGGGCGTTGTTCTCGACCCCATCGGCGCCACGCAGGATCTCGGCGGCCTGTTCCGGATTGTGACGGATCGCCCCGCGGATAAAGATGGTGCAGATATGGGTACGGGCGGAGAGCAGCTGAGCTATCAGATCAGGTACCTTGTCCTGATCCAGACGGGCCAACGTCTCCAGAATATTGAGGCCGGAGGTTTCCCAGAAATTGTTCACCTTGGTCGGCTTGCCATGCTGTATGGTCAACCAGCCATCACGGGCCAGTCGCTGCAGCACTTCGCGCAAGGTCGTCCGCGTCACCCCGATCAACTCGGATAATTCACGCTCGGCGGGCAGAATAGATCCGGGAGGAAAGCGATTGTTCCAAATGGACTCGATGATGTATTCCTCGGCAAACCCAGCTGGGCTCTGCGCTTTTATAACCATGAATTGACTCTGTTGTAATGCGTAAAAAGGCTGACGAATGATATCAAAGCGATGATGGCTGGCAAGCATAAGGTCAGTCCTCTGCTCACATATGGCAAATATAGTGTTGGGAATATGTATCTAATCGCCACGAGGGAGCCAGCCACCCCCGACAAGGTGGTTATAAAACAGACAGATGGGCAGAGATCCATCGGCTATCATTTATAATCGTCACACTTTTTGATTAAAATCACGAGGAATCAGACAGATAAAGGCCAACATCCGGAGGCACAGGTCGGATCATCCTTGACTGCATAGAAGCAGATCCTAACAACAAAGTTGAGACCCATTATCATGCCAATAAGCCTAGGGCAGGCATTAGCCAAGAACTTCTTGGGCAATGCACCACAGTGGTACAAAAACGCCATCTTGCTATTTCTGGTGATCAATCCGATCGCCTTCCACCTTGATCCTTTCATTGCGGGCTGGTTACTGGTCGTTGAATTTATCTTCACCCTTGCCATGGCCCTCAAGTGCTACCCCCTGCAACCGGGTGGCCTGCTCGCGATCGAAGCCGTGTTGATCGGCATGACCTCCGCCGATCAGGTCAAGCATGAGCTGGTCGCCAATATCGAAGTGCTGCTGCTGCTGGTGTTCATGGTGGCAGGCATCTATTTCATGAAGCAGTTGCTGCTTTATGTCTTCACCAAGCTGCTGATCGGCGTACGCTCCAAGATCCTGCTCTCCCTCTCCTTCTGTCTGGTCTCCGCCTTCTTGTCGGCTTTTCTCGATGCACTGACGGTCATTGCCGTGGTGATCAGCGTTGCCACCGGTTTCTATGCCATCTATCACAAGGTCTCGTCCGGCAAGGGATTCGGACATGCTCATGACCACACCCATGATCAGGAAGTAAAGGAAGACCACTATCAGGCTCTCGAGCAGTTCCGCGCTTTCCTGCGCAGCCTGATGATGCATGCCGCCATCGGTACCGCGCTGGGTGGTGTCTGCACCTTGGTGGGCGAGCCGCAAAACCTCATCATCGGCGAGCAGGCTGGCTGGCACTTTGGCGAGTTTGCCATTCGTATGTCCCCCGTCTCGCTCCCCGTCTTTATCTGCGGTCTGCTTACCTGTGTGCTGGTCGAGAAGATGGGATGGTTCGGTTATGGTGCCAAATTGCCGGAGTCGGTGCGCGCCATCATGGAGGAGTACAACCTGCATGAGAATGCCAAACGCACCCAGCAGGACAAGGCCAAGCTGATGGTACAGGCTCTGATCGCCATCTGGTTGATCGTCGGCCTGGCTCTGCATCTTGCAGCGGTAGGATTGATTGGCCTCTCGGTCATCGTGCTGGCAACCTCATTTACCGGTATTACCGAAGAGCATGCTCTGGGCAAGGCCTTTGAAGAGGCGCTGCCCTTTACCGCCCTGCTGGCTGTGTTTTTCAGCGTGGTCGCCGTCATCATCGATCAGCAGTTGTTCAAGCCGGTGATCCAGTGGGTTCTTTCGGCGGAACAAGAGCAACAATTAGCTCTTTTCTATGTAGCCAACGGTCTACTCTCCATGGTCAGTGACAACGTCTTTGTCGGGACCGTCTACATCAACGAAGTCAAGACTGCCCTGCTCAATGGCGCCATTGACCGCGCCCAGTTCGATCTGCTGGCGGTAGCCATCAACACAGGCACCAACCTGCCATCGGTCGCCACCCCCAATGGTCAGGCCGCCTTCCTGTTTATGCTCACCTCGGCATTGGCGCCGTTGCTGCGCCTCTCCTATGGCCGCATGGTCTGGATGGCGCTGCCCTACACGCTGGTGCTGGGGCTGATCGGCTTTTTCTCTGTCGAATTGCTGCTTGGTCCTGCCACCGAGTGGTTCTATCAGCACGGATGGCTGGTGATGGAGAGTGCGCTGCCAGCGGTACAGCCGGCGCTGCATTAATCCATTGAGATGGTTTCCGAGGGCCCTTTCAGGGCCCTTTTCTTTTCGGTTCCGCTCTGCTCTAATTCAGCCACTGTTTTTTCTGAGAGATCAATGAGATGATCGAGTTTCTCCGCCGTATTGCCGCCCATCGGCTGGCTTGGGGCTTGTTGGCAGCATCAGCCCTGTTCCTCGAGTTGTGTGCCCTCTTCTTCCAGCATGTGCTGGGCCTCTCCCCGTGCGTGATGTGTGTTTACGAACGGTTAGCGACCCTGGGGGTGCTGGCCGCTGGTCTGCTCGGCATGGTGGCGCCGGATAAGTGGTATGTTCGCTGGAGTGCCATGTTGCTGTGGGGCTACAGTGCCTTCCGCGGCTTCCAGCTGGCCCTCAAGCATGTGGACTATCAGGTCAATCCTTCCCCGTTCAACGTCTGCAGCCCGTTTGCCGACTTCCCGAGCTGGGCTCCGCTCGATCAGTGGCTCCCCTGGCTTTTTATGCCGGAAGGGGATTGTGCCCAGATCACCTGGCAGTTCTTCGGTTACTCCATGCCCCAGTGGCTGGTTGTCATCTTCGCCGCTTACCTGTTGGTCTTCACCGTGGTGGCCATCGGCAATCTGGTGAAAGGGCGTTGCTGCAACTGAGTGTCATACCCGCTTGGAGATAAAAAGGGGGAGCCATCATGGCTCCCCCTTTCTCGTACTGATTGACCGTATTTCTGGTTACGCCTTGGCCGTGCTCATCTTGGCCTTGACCGCGCCAATTACCATGGGCAACAGGGAGATACCAATGATGCCGAAGATCAGCAGGGTAAAGTTATGACGCACCACCGGCAGATTGCCAAAGAAGTGGCCGGCATAGACGAAGGAGAGTACCCACAGCAGGCCTCCAACCAGGTTGAACGCCAGGAAGCGCGGATAGGTCATGGCCCCCATCCCTGCCACGAACGGCGCAAAGGTACGCACGATGGGCAGGAAGCGGGTGATGATGATGGTCTTGCCGCCATGCTTGGCGTAGAAAGCATGGGTCTTCTCCAGATAGTCGCGGCGGAAGATTTTGGAGTCCGGGTTGCGGAACAGCTGCTCGCCGAAGAAGTGACCAATGGTGTAGTTGACCACGTTGCCCAGCACGGCAGCGATGATCAGCACGGCCGCCAGGGTATGGACGTCCAGCACGCTGCCCACGGTAAGCGCACCGGCGGCAAACAGCAGGGAGTCACCCGGCAGGAACGGCGTCACTACCAACCCGGTCTCACAGAAGATGATGAGAAACAGGATGGCGTAAACCCAGACGCCATAGTTCTCGAACAGCTCTTTCAAATGCACATCAACGTGCAGGATAAAGTCGATTGCAAAGAGGATCAGATCCATTTTTTCCATACCCATAAAGTGAACGGCGTGGAGTCTACGCCAATGCCATTCGGGCGACAATCACCGGCCAGCCTCTTTTTCATCCTGCAGCGCCCACCTTCAAATGAAACCGTTTTTCCGATTCCTTCGAGGGTGGGGGCACAAAGAGTGATGTCGAGCGTGGTGTTGAAAAGGTGAACTAGGAGGCCTGTTCCAGATCGCTGCGCACTGCGGGGGGAAGACAACGCTCCCAGCCCCATAGCAACACCAGCAGCAGGGTCACATCATCGAACCAACCCAGCAAGGGCACCACGTCAGGGATAAGATCCACCGGACTGATGCCATAGAGCAGGATAAGGATCACCAGGCCCCTCGCCCACCAGGGGGTACCGGGATGGCGAAAGCCCTGATAGAGACGACGAAGTCGTTGCCAAATCAGCCAGCGTTTACGGCTCATGATTCGATCAACTCGCTGCGCAGCCGCTGGATCTGATCCCGCAGTGCCGCCGCCTGTTCGAACTCCAGATCCCGGGCATGCTGGAACATCTGCTCCTCCATCCGCTTGATCTCTTTGGCAATCTCGCTGGCTGAGCGGACATGGTATTCCCCTTGTGGCTCGGCTGCCTTGCGCATCCCCTTGCCTGGTTTGCCTGCCGTGCGGCTGCCCCCCATGTCCATCACATCGCCAATGGATTTGTTGAGCCCTTTAGGGGTGATCCCATGCTTGAGGTTATGGGCATGCTGCACGGCGCGGCGCCGCTCGGTCTCCTCAATGGCTACCTTCATCGAGTTGGTGATGGTATCGCCGTAGAGAATGACCTTGCCGTTGAGGTTACGCGCCGCCCGGCCGATGGTCTGGATCAGCGAGCGGGTCGAGCGCAGGAAGCCCTCTTTATCCGCATCGAGAATTGCCACCAGCGACACTTCCGGCATGTCGAGACCTTCCCGCAGCAGGTTGATGCCCACCAGCACATCGAACTTGCCAAGGCGCAGATCGCGGATGATCTCCACCCGTTCGACCGTATCGATATCAGAGTGGAGATAGCGCACCTTGACGTCGTGCTCCGTCAGATACTCGGTCAAGTCTTCAGCCATCCGCTTGGTCAGGGTCGTGACCAGCACCCGCTCCTCGACGGCAACCCGCTTGCGGATCTCGGAGAGCAGATCGTCCACCTGAGTAGTCACAGGACGCACCTCGATCTCCGGATCGAGCAAGCCGGTTGGGCGCACAACCTGCTGCACCACATCGCCGCCGGACTTCTCCAGCTCGTAGGGGCCGGGAGTCGCCGAGACAAACACCGTCTGCGGCATCAGCGCTTCAAATTCGTCGAACTTGAGCGGCCGGTTGTCCAGCGCCGAGGGGAGCCGGAAGCCGTACTCCACCAGGGTCTCCTTGCGGGAGCGGTCCCCTTTGAACATGGCGCCAATCTGCGGCACCGTGACGTGGGACTCATCGATGATGAGCAGGCCATCCCCCGGCAGGTAGTCAAACAGGGTGGGCGGCGGCTCCCCCGGCGCACGGCCGGAGAGGTAGCGGCTGTAGTTCTCGACGCCGGAGCAGTAACCCAGCTCCTGCATCATCTCCATGTCGAACTGGGTACGCTGGCTGATGCGCTGCTCCTCCACCAGCTTGTTGAGGGACAACAGCTGCTCGCGGCGACTGCGCAGCTCCTCCTTGATATGCTCGATAGCCCCCAGAATGGTCTCCCGCGGGGTAGCGTAGTGGGTCTTGGGGTAGATGGTGTAGCGCACTACCGTCTGCTCGATGGCGCCGGTCAGCGGGTCGAACTGGGAGAGGCGCTCCACCTCCTCGTCAAACAGCTCCACCCGCAGGGCCAGCTTGTCCGATTCGGCAGGGTAGATGTCGATCACTTCACCGCGCACCCGGAAAGTACCGCGTTGAAACGCCATGTCGTTGCGGGTGTACTGCAGCTCGGCGAGGCGACGCAGGATATCCCGCTGGTTAATCACATCCCCCACTTTGAGATGCAGCATCATGCTCAGATAAGCTTGGGGATCCCCCAGACCATAGATGGCCGACACCGAAGCAACGATCACCACGTCGCGCCGCTCCAGCAGCGCCTTGGTGGCGGACAATCGCATCTGCTCGATGTGATCGTTGATCGAGGCATCCTTCTCTATAAAGGTGTCGGTGGTCGGCACATAGGCTTCGGGCTGGTAGTAGTCGTAGTAGGAGACGAAATACTCCACCGCATTGTCGGGGAAGAACTCCTTCATCTCGCCATAGAGCTGGGCGGCCAGGGTCTTGTTGGGAGCCAGGATCATGGTCGGGCGGTTCAGGGTGGCGATGACGTTGGCCATGGTGAAGGTCTTGCCCGAACCGGTCACCCCGAGCAGGGTCTGGTGGGCCAGCCCCGACTCGATGCCATCCAGCAGTTGGGCAATCGCCGTGGGCTGATCCCCGGCGGGTTGAAACTGGCTGGCTAACTTGAACAATTTGCTCATGAACACTCCCGACACAAAACAGCAGAGGAGCAGTGTAACCGAGGGGCTGGCAGCGGTACACCCGTGCCATCATCCCGCGAATGGCTTGACCACCTCGGACACCTTCTGTATGATGCTCCTCCTTGCCTGATGTTCCCCCGTAGTTCAGTCGGTAGAACGGCGGACTGTTAATCCGTATGTCACTGGTTCAAGTCCAGTCGGGGGAGCCAATTCCTCACCATCTCGGTGCAAGTTATCCACCTTAGTGCCCTCTCCTGCCAATTTTAATGCACAAGATCCTTCTTGCTGCTGACGCTCCCTTTTGTTACCCGTCTCGGCTCGACAGAGCTTTCTCCTGTCGCATCTAACTATTTGATTTTTATACAAACATTTTTCTTCCGGTATTTTTTGAACAGCCCTTGCATCCCAGTGCTGGCGCGGCTTTCAGGGCGATGAACAAGTTTCATAAACAGGGTTATCCACAGATTCTGTGGGTAAGTGCAGCAAGCCCTGTCAGGACGCGGGATTGCCCTTGATGGCCCCCCGGCGAAGAGTCATTTTGCTGGCCAACCTGATTTTATGCTGTTTTTTAGCCCCCTCAGGAACAGCGGGGTGACAGGCTCTATTGGCACTTTTCAGAAGCATCTTTTTGCCAACCCATGCCCAGTGGGCGAACGGGTAAATATCAAGCTGATTTGTCCCTCAGCCAACCATGGTGGCCATCGGTTGAATCTGCTGAAACTGATCCCCGCCAAGCGGTCGAACAGCAGAATCTAAAATATCGGCCTGCGCCAGAGCACTTCGGTCGCGGACAGCAGATTTCACTAATTGACAACGACGGTTACAGCAAAAATTGCCAGATTTCATCCGCGTGTCTCCCTATCACGCCGCCGGTTCCACAAATAGCGTCCGATAACGTCCGATTAATCGCTCCCTTGCGCTTCTTTATTGGGGATAGATCCGGCACAATATCGACCCCACTTTTTTCCTCGGTTTTTCCGGGCATGACCATAGATTTCGTGACACTGCTACATCAAAGCGACTCCCTGCTGCTGTTCGTGGTATTGGCCTTCGGCCTGCTGCTTGGCAAGGTGCGAATTGGCAACTTTCAGATTGGCAACACCATTGGTGTGCTGTTTACCGCCCTGCTGTTCGGCCAGATGGGCTTCGAATTTGCGGCCACCACTGAAAACGTAGGCTTTATGCTGTTCATCTTCTGTGTGGGGATCGAGGCGGGCCCTCACTTCTTCAGCGTCTTCCTGCGTGATGGCATCCACTACATTACTCTGACTCTGGTGATCTTGCTGACCGCCCTGCTGCTGACAGTGGGGCTCGCCAAGTTCTTCAATCTGGGGCCGGGCATGGCGGCGGGGATCCTGGCGGGTTCCCTCACCTCGACACCGGCGCTGGTGGGTGCCCAGGATGCCTTGCGCAGTGGTCTGCTTAACCTGCCCCATCAGACCGACATGCAGGCAGTGCTCGACAACATGGGCATCGGCTACGCTCTCACCTATCTGGTGGGTCTGGTGGGTCTGATGCTGGTGGTGCGCTATCTCCCGTCGCTAGCACGGCTCGACCTCAATACCGAAGCGCAAAAAATCGCCCGTGAACGGGGTCTCTCCGACAGCGACAGTCGCAAGACCTATCTGCCCATCATCCGCGCCTATCGGGTTGGCCCCGAACTGGCAGCCTGGATCGGTGGCCGTACCCTGCGGGAGACAGGCATCTATCCCCATACCGGCTGCTATGTAGAGCGGATCCGCCGCAACGGCATTTTGGCCAGTCCCGATGGCGATGCCGTTATTCAGGAAGGGGACGAAATCGCCCTGGTGGGCTATCCCGAGAGCCACGAGAAGCTGGACGTCAACTACCGCAACGGTAAAGAGGTGTTCGACCGCAACCTGCTTGACCTGCAGATAGTCACCGAAGAGATAGTGGTAAAGAATGACTCCGTGGTAGGCCGCCATCTGGTGGAGCTCAACCTCACCGAGAAAGGGTGCTTCCTCAACCGGGTGGTACGCTCCCAAATCGAGATGCCGTTCGATCGCAACATCATGCTGCAAAAAGGCGACGTACTGCAGATCAGCGGCGAGAAGCAGCGGGTCAAACTGCTGGCCAACAAGATCGGCTTTATCAGCATCCACAGCCAGACCACAGATCTGGTGGCTTTCACCACCTTCTTCGTGCTGGGCCTGCTGATCGGCTCCGTTTCGCTGGTGTTCGGTCAGATCGAGTTTGGTCTCGGCAACGCCGTCGGCCTACTGCTGGCGGGCATTCTGATGGGGTATCTGCGGGCCAACCACCCGACGGTCGGCTATGTGCCGCCCGGCGCGCTCAGATTGGCCAAGGATCTCGGTCTGGCGGTCTTTATGGTGAGTACGGGTCTGAAAGCCGGTGGCGGCATTCTGGATCACCTGAGCGAGGTGGGTACGGTAGTGCTCTTCTCCGGCATGCTGGTGACCACCTTGCCGGTGCTGGTCGGCTATCTGTTTGGGGTCTGGGTGCTCAAGATGAACCCGGCGCTGCTGCTCGGTGCTATCACAGGTGCCCGTACTTGTGCCCCGGCGATGGATGTGGTCAACGAGGCAGCCAACAGCTCCATTCCGGCGCTCGGTTATGCCGGTACCTATGCGGTGGCCAACGTGATGCTGACCCTGGCGGGCTCCTTTATCATCGGCTTCTGGTTCTAGCCAACAGCCATCACATTACCGCTAACAAAGAAGGGAGCCTCAGGCTCCCTTCTTGCTATCTGCCCCGCTAGAGAGATGTAGATCAGGCTCATTGGGGTGGCGTCACCTCCCCCCCACCATCTGCACTGAACTCTGCCACCAACCCACTCTTCCTATTCCACAATGACCGATGCTCTGCTCTGCTCTGCTCTGCTCTGCTCTGCTCTGCTCTGCTCTGCTCTGCTCTGCTCTGCTCTGCAACGATTGATAGCTAATCCCGTGTCTAGTCCTGAAATAGGTTTACACATTTTCGGCTAGCATTTCTCCACTCAGAACCCCCGATGTACTGCATCGGGGGTTCTGTATTTCAATGCATGATGCGGCCGCTCTGCGTTGTAAATATCCACCGCTTCACGCACCATTTCCCGCGCTTGCGTCAAATCCTGCGGGCTTTGCAACAACAACTCTCCTTTCAAAATCCCGTTC
>NZ_JBFOCL010000044.1:0-40558 GCF_040907785.1 Aeromonas sp. s8 | reverse complement strand
CCTGTCGGATAACGGGCGCGAGTTCTGTGGGCGCCCTGACCACCATCCCTACGAGCTGTTCCTGCAACTGGAGGGGATTGAGCACCGAACCACCAGGGTGCGCAGGCCGCAGAGCAACGGCTTTATCGAGCGGCTGCATCGCACACTGCTGGATGAACACTTCCGTATCAAGGGGAGAACGACCTGGTATGAGTCGGTAGAGCAGATGCAGACAGACCTGGATAGCTACCTGGAGCACTACAACACCCAGTGGCCACATCAAGGCAGGATGATGGAGGGTCAAACCCCCTACAGCATGTTCAAGAAGGGTCTGAAATTGATACCGAAGGAAGTGCGCACTAAAGTAGCGTAAACAAGACACCGGTTTGAGGCCGGTGTCAGGTGATAACTAGATCTGTACACCATACAGAATTTCCTCTCCCACACTGCAGCCGAACTTCATTGCCCATTATCAGGGGCAGTCATGGCAGCGCAGCCAATTACATGCATCGGCGACCCTGAATATACCGGCCATACCTTACGGCTATCTCTATCCCTCACGCTCCCTGACCGGAGATAACGATTACCGGATATTCCATCAGCAGAGAGCTCGGCTCTTGCCGAGCTACGCCCCGTGAATCGTAAGAGACATATCCGAAACACGTATCTGCACGACCTATACAAATAGCAATATCACGCAGTTAATCCTGCACGACAAAATTAATCGCAAACAGCGAGGGATATTGAGCAAAGTAACAGTGCGGTGAAACGACGGTAAAAAGGATACAAGCGAGGATGTAGATAGCAGAGCGTCAGAAGGCGGATTGGATAACGACGAGTAAAAAAGCAAAAAATAATGCCGCCCAAGGGCGGCATTATTCAATCTCTGAACCTGACGAATTAGATCAGGAAATCGTTCAGGTCTTTACCCAGTGCTACTTGAGCAGCAATGGCTTTCGGCATACGGCCTTGACCGGTCCAGGTTTTTTCCTGGCCATCTTCTTCGTACTTGTATTTAGCCGGACGCGGAGCACGCTTGCTCTTGGCAGCGCCAGTCGCAGCAGCCGGAGCTGCGGCAGTCGCCAGCAGCTCGCGAGGATCAATACCAGCCTGCTGCAGCATTTCGGTGAATTCATTCAGCTTGCGCTGACGCTCTTCCTGTTCAGCACGCTCCTGTTCAACAGAATCGGCGCGCTCTTGGTAAACCAGGTCAAACTTCTCTTTAGCTTCCAGCAGTTGCTCAAACGGCAGCTCACGAATAGCCGCACGCAAACTGCGAATGTTCAGCAGAACTTTCAGAAACTCGTTCATTATTTCCTCACAAAAAAGTCGGTTACAGGGATAACTGTTTCAGAATAGCATGGACAATTCGCGAGAACATACAGTTTTTCTATATTAACGTTCTTTTTTTCTTAAATTTCACCATCAAGATCGAATGCTTGCCACTATCAATAACAAACTGGCTGGAATGCAGATCTTCTGGGTAGAGAGGTGATTACCATCTTGTGTTCAAGAAACATCGGTATTTCAAGACTCATTAATTTCCAGTTCAGCATCCAACAAAACTAACTCGGTAACCTGCTTTATAAGCCTGAGCACACATTTCTACCATACGTTCAAGATCATGTGACAAGACTATGCCTATCTGTTTAGCAATGAACACGTCTAGAGCCTGTCCCTTCACCCGATGATGAGGGGGATACTCACAATTGACTATTAACCCATTCGGCGCCACCAATAAAATTACATATTAATCAATTAGTTGAAAACAAAATGTGACATTTCAAATATGCTTTTCGTCGCTCGTTTGACAGACGCATGCGTCCGAAAACAGACTGTTCAGATACTGGTTGCCCAGAAGGAAAAAAATAAAAAGCCAGCCGTTTTTTAAGGGCTGGCTTTCTATGTATCCAAATAGCACTATTTATTTTTGGTTATATTCTTGCCTGATTGGTCAACACCGCTAATCACTGCCTGTGAAGCAGACTCAGTTAAAAGGGGCTCGGTTGGATAGAGCTTAAGTGCTTCTGCCCGCATCGCATTGGCTTCCTCTGTACGACCCAATGCATTAAGGGCGATCACCATATTGGCGTATATGTTGGCACGGGGTGTATGGCGTACGAATGCCTGCCCCCACTCCAGGTAAGCTTCCAGTTCGGTCTTGTTATTTGTCTGCAAGCCCACCATCAGACGAACCGAGTTCACATCAAATTCCACTCGGGTCAACCAAGCCATGGGATTGATGATATCAAGTAGCAAGGTCGGCTCTTTATACCCACCTCTTTCGTACTTTGTGACTACCCATGCGGTGTGAATTGCTGTGAGCATAAAGGGAACAACCAGCAGCGGGATAGCGATCGCCATAAATCGCAGTAACAACCATGGTCGGCACTCCATATCCCACCATGATGAGCCCCCCTGACTCGCCAGGTTGGTCTCTTCAATTTCGGTATCAATGATATAAATCAGCGTCAGCAAAAGCCACCACAACACGATCGCATGGTAGAGCGGGTATTCCGTCTGGGTATGAAGCAATATCGGCGTAACCAGGGCAAACAGCCCCATGGCATTTACCCAACGCACACTAGCCAGACGCCATAATAATGCGCCTCCCATGATCACCATGCCGACCATGGGTGCAATACCGCCCTCAACAGCCCAATAGAGAAACTCGTTGTGGGGGTGGTCAAGATTGTACTCAATCTGCACCATGGACGGATTCAGTGCTTTATCAGCCATGTAGTGATGAAGAAAAACAGATTCAAAACTGCCGTATCCCCAACCACTCCAGGGAGCCTGTGCAATCAGTTTTGCCGCGTAAGGCCAGTAAATAGAGCGCATACCACCGGACTGATAGATCTCTAATCCGCGTTTTGCTCCAGCCAGCCAATATTGTGATAACAGGCCAATCGCTACAGCCAAAATAACCAGACCCACTATACGCCATAACAGCCGCTGTCGATAAAGCTGAGGCATCAGTAAAAACAGTGCTAGCAGACCGCCTAACTGCCCCACTCGGGATTGCAAAACAACGAGCAGCAGTGCTGCAGATAGAATGACGCCATAGCGCAACACCATCAGCAATCGACCACCCTCTCGGCGTAATTCCAGCCAGATAGAAAGGGCAAGTCCAGTTGCCATAAACGTCGCCATCACGTTTGGCTGTTGAAATATCCCGTATGGACGATTGGCTTTAGTGTCATAGCCAATCCAGTTACCTGGCATCAACATGTAGAACTGCACCAGACCCAGCACTGCCTCCATCGCGATCGCAATCAGGATGAGATAGAGCAAGCGATCACGCTTTTTATCAAAGCGCCATTGATAGAGCCCAAACAAAAACAGTAGGCCAGCAAAAAGTCCCAGCAATCGGGGAATAGCATAATCCTTGAGTGCAAAACCTGGATAGAAGATCGGGAGCAGTAGCAAGAGAGATCCTATCCATAAACCCGCTTGTAATGGAGAAAAGGCCAGACGTTGACGTAACGTCACCTGCCACAATCCCAATCCAATAGCCAGCGAGGCAAATACCCATCCCCATGCGTTAAAGGGCAGATACAGCCCTGATCCTCCCGGGTTGTGCATAAAAAAATGCATACCGAACAACCAATAGGCGATAAAGAGTACGCCAAACACACCATTTATGTTTTTAATCATCATGCATTCCTAGCATAATTTCTGCAGATTGCCATATATCTTGGGTAGGTAATAAAAGGGCGAACAGTTTACAACTGCTCGCCCTGTTTGATGAAAAAAGATCGGCTCTATGCAACTTTTGATTACTGCAGCTCTGTCAAACCGTAAAGACCATTCTTGCGGCTCAACATCTGACCTCCATCCCGTGTCAAAGGAACCCATCCAATGCTTCCTTTCGCGGTTGTTGGCTTGAGCAGCATCAAATCAAACGGTATCGTGACATAAATTCCTTTGGTAAAGCTACCTTCACCATACTCGTCTGCAGAGACATTGGTAAATGTTGCATACCCCCCCAAGACAACGCCCGAATCAAACCGTTTGGATAAGTCGAATGTAGCTCCTTTGTCACCAGCCAAATACTGACCTACGGAGACTTTGGCGGTGACATTACTCATGAATGGTAACTGCCAATACGCAGTCACATGTCCAGTCATGACATCATAATCAGCCATTTTCAGGGTATTGTTCCAGTCTCGCTGTTTCACCCAGTTCGCATCAACGCCAATGGCCCAAGTCTTACCGTATGGACGATAGAGCACCTCACTCCCGACGCCAGCATACATCATCTCCAAATATCCCCCATAAGCTTGACCGTACCAATCTTGAGCAAGTGGTTGCATATGGGTTAACTGCAAGTTGTTGAGTAATAGATTTGAAGAATCTACATACTCACGAATCCACGTACGAACTCGTGGTAAAGCCGCACCATCTGGAGGAGGCGCTTTATAATTGAACTCATCGTAGTTATTCACCAGATTGACAAACAGCGTTCCTTGCAAACTGTTGTTTTCATTTATACGCCAATCGGCATTTGCGTTAATGCCTAACTGATACATATAGAAAGACTCAGGGCCACCAAATGATTGCGTTAGATCTGGATCAAAAGAGTATGAAAAAGCTTTGCGCTCAGATGCATAGATGGATTCTCCCTGAATTTTTCCTACAGCCTGAACCGTCGATTTTTCATGCTGTTCTTCTCCCAACACCTGTACCACATTGGCACGACGAACAGATGGGAGATCGATGCGAGTCTCTTGCAACTGGAAGTTCGCCTTACGTTCAACAACATTCAGAGCATCAACCGTACTAGGCAGATAATTTGCTGCTAACAAAGAGGTTCTCTTTATCGCCTCACTCTTATTACGATACTTGCTCTGCTTACCGATGACAGTCACAGAATTGGTGGTTGTGTAAAACTCTGTATCCTGCCACCCAGCATTTTCTTTCAAATCGGCAGTCAGCGCTTGCCACTTCACGTCCATCATGGTTGCAGGGACTTGATCAGGCTGATAAATGGGTCTCGGCTGATCAATATGAGCGGGTTTCATATCATTAAAGTTAGTCCGAAAAGTCACCCCCCACATCAAGGTGTTTCCTCTCTGCCAGCTTAGATGGCTATCCAGATTCTCGAAAACTCGGTACACAGCCCCGACATTCCAAGGTGAATCTTGATAAATATGGCCAGCGAACTCCTTGCTATAATCATTGCCATCATATTCCAGCTTTAACCTGAGTGGCTGCCATGGCGTTTGATATTCAATTCCACCGAAGAGAGCAGCTGGTCCATGAAACAGACTATCAAACTCAAACTTACCGCCATTACCGGAGTGACTATTATTCCTTTGACACCAGCTATCTTTATACTCACAGAATGGGTTTTTAACATTACCACTTTCGGCCATATTTCCCCAGCCGATACCGATAGTAAAATCAAATGGTCCATACCGCTTGCTAGCTGTCACAAATTCACTATCAAAGAGACCAGTCCCCATTAGATCTCTAAAGCCCAGTGACACCTGTGGCAGATAGTTGGATTCTTGCCAAACACGGAACTTGAAATCCATTCCTTTGTCTTTATAGGTTTGGTCACCGCTAAACTCTTCGTACGGACTGTATTTTTTTGTTCTTACATCTGTATATCTTAGCGTTGCTTCAAACCAATCAAATGGCTGCGCAGAGATAGACCATCGACGATACTGGTCGTTATCAACATAGTTAGCACTGAACTCACCTGTTTTGGCCATTCGTGCGGTAGGCATTTGAAGCAGACCCGCACCACCGAAATCACCTTGTGAAGGACCATAAGGATCAATAACAGACTCTGCAGCAAAAACAGCCGCTGAAACAAAGATCGCTATATATTTCAACTTAGACAGCATCATTCTGGTACCCGATTAGCAATCAGATTGGCAATACGAATATTGATATATTTATATTGCTCAGGAAGGATTTGGGGATCAAAACCGACAAAGAGCGTAGCACCCGCCATAGGTTCACGATGCAGTTTATTCCAATTCGCGACAGGAGCCCGGCTGATAGAACCGTCAGGCTGGATCAGGAATGCTTCATGTTGCGCAGCGCCAGCCAACAAACTGTAATCATGCCAATAACTTGCCAAACTAGCACCAGGCTGAAGTGGCTGTTTATTGCGACCGTTAATCAGCCCCACGAAGTAGATAAAATCGGGCCTTGAAGCAAGAAAAAGAGTGTACTGCCCTTTTAAAAGTGGATTACTATTCGGATCAATTCTGGATTTAGCAGGATCCAATGTGATTGACAAACGCCCACTAACAGGAATTTTATCCAGCTCTTGTAGTAACTGCTGAGTTGACTGGATCAATGAACCTTTGTCACCCTCTCGCATCCAAAATACCTGGAGTGCTTTAAGATCCTTGAGCAATTGTTCTTTAGTCGCTTGAAATGCTGTTATGGTCTTTTCATTCGCTATTTGTGCGGTACGCCAATAGATATCATCTGGCAATTGAACATTAAATAACAGGTCTGCAAGTCTGGCACCATCATGCAACTCAATCTTCGCTGTAGCATGACGTTCAAAAATCACGTTTACATCAGCTTGAGCCAAAGCAAAAAATGGTATGAGACCGATCGTCAGGTATTTTTTCATAATGCGTACGGCTTTAATATCGTCATTTCAATCACCGGTAAGTCCGGCCCCAATTGCTGCTGGCTTTTTAATACTCTGCCTGTACTAGGCTCAAACCAATAGTAATTATGCCAGGAGTTCTGGTCATGTCCGAGACTGACCAACTCGTCAATCAACATAACATCATGTGATTTATCAAGGATTAACAACTTTTCTGGAACAGCAGATATAAACTTAGCCCGCATGTTATATCCACTCAGATAATCCTTTTCCCATTCGGCAGTATACTGCCAAGACATAGCATCCAAGTTCAAAGATATATCGGGTACATTTACCATTTTGTGTAATGGATCAGGCCAAGTTGATGCCACTGAATAGAGATCATTTTCCAAACCCACCGTCTTGTATAGTCGACCTGATTTAGTAACAAACAGCTTATTATCAGAGCTCACCCAGCTCAATGAACCATCGGGGTCTGCAAACGCAAGTACTACCAATGCCAGTGGATTATCACCGACTCGCAGATAGGCGCTGGCATAAGGTAATTCTCGCACCTTTTCAGCGGTTACCTCCACATCATCTACCCCCAAAATGGCATAGCGGAGCGTTGCATAGGTATCTGAACTGGTGGCGGAACAACCACTCAAGAGTAACATTCCCAAAGGTATAAACAAACGAAGAGGAAACATAGACGGGTCACTCAGTGGAATTGGAAAATGATTGCAAAGTGACAAAAATAAGGCTGCCAGTATGGCAGCCTTATTAAAATACCAAACAACTTACTTAGTAGCAGTAGTTGTGCTAGTGCTGGTAGAGTCGTCGTTTGCCTCTGAAATAACAACCGCTGCCAGTACGGCAGCACCAACACCGACAGCAACCAAAGAGGTGGTACCAACAGCCGCAGTGCCCGCAGTGGAACCAGCTGCAGTCCCTGTTGCTTCTTCAGCAGCAAAAGCATTTGAAGAAAGAACCAACAAAGCAGCCAGAGTCAACGCTGATTTTTTCATTACTAGTTTCCTTATTTAAACATGACTTAAAGTACTAAGGATATCGTGAAACAAACCAATAAACCAGAGTAAGTCTCTCAGATGAGCCCTTTTATCTATTACGATCGTGTACGTCCCATTGCATGCCGTACCAGCACAATCATAACGCCTAACATACCACCAAGCAAAGTCCCCAATACGGCTATCAACGCTCGCTTAGGTTTCGCTTTCTCCTCAGCTACCACAGCAGGATCAAGGGTTTTAAACACATACTCTTGATTCACTTCCGTCAACATCAAGGTTTTGGTCTGATCCTCGATCAGCTGATAGAACACCTTTTGCATATCTGCGACCGGTGTTTTTTCAAGTTGTGCCTTGAGATAGCTAATGTTGCGTGTCGCATCAGTCTGATCCCGCAACTTCATGGCCTCATTGAGATCAGACACCAGCCAATCGACCCACTGCTTCGCAGACTCAGGAGAATAGTACTCCACCGCCACCGTAACTAACCCAGATTTGGCATCCTGACTAATGCTGGCAATATTGCGAAATGCCTTAACCAACTCCCAATCTGTTGGTTCAACGGACTTTCCAGGAGGAAGCTCACGCACCCACTTTTTACTGGCGACATCGTATACATCTTCATCAATCACCAATTCCCCAGTCGCCTTGTCTGCTTTGGTCACCGCCATCAACGGCACTTCCAGCTGATGTTGGCGAATAAAGTGACTTAAAAATTGACGAGATTTCCCAATTTCGACAGCAATCGCCGTTTTGTCCGACCCACCACTACTGAGATTCACCCCCGCCAAACTGGCAAGCCCCCCAAACTGGGCAGCCATGGCGGCAAGCCCCCCTCCTTGCTGCTCCGCTGATGGTGCAAGCAAGGCCTCTGAGCGATAGATATTGGGCAGTGATATTGCAAAAATGACGGCTGTTACCGCACCAAGCAAGGTACTGACAACTATCCACCACTTACCACGCCAAAGTGTCGCAAACAGTTCACGCAAATCGATTTCATCTTCCCCCCCCCTATTCATTACCAATGGTAAAGGAGAGTGTTCTTTTACTTGTGTCATAACAAACCGGCTCTCAGAAAAGTCAGGTGGCCTTCACCACCTGACTGAATGGGTTATCAAATACACTATGGCATTACTTGATTGCATTCCAAGCGACACCCAGCTGATAGAGGATCTGGGTTGCAGAAGTCATGATGCTCAGGTTATCCAGATAATCAGAATCAACAGGTACCACGATCGTATCACCCGGCTCCAAGCTCTTGCGGCCACCAAACCAGCTATCACTTGGCAGCATCACACTACCATTGGCCTTGATCACGTAGATACGGTCGGTATCAGCCTGCTTCTTGGTTCCCCCGGCCCGACTCAAGTAATCATTGACACTCAGACTTCCATCATAGACGTGAGAAGAGGGGAACTGCACCATCCCCTGAATAGAAACCACATTTTGCAATGCGGGCACATAGAGTTTGTCACCATCTTGCAGCATCACATCAGCCTGCTTGTCGCCAGACAAGATCGCCGGCATATCGATAGTCATGCGACCGACAGCCTTGCTGTTTTCCAGCTGATTAACTACCGTCATCGCTTCTGCAGGTGAGCTGGTATAGTTTGCAATACTGGATTGACGACGCAGTGTCATGGTCGCAATCTCTTGCTTGAGTTCATCACGCAGCAACGCTATACGTTCTGCTTCCTGTTTACGCAACGCTTCACGCGCAAAAACTGCACCATTCGGGTTAGCATACGCAGTAATCCCGCCCACTCTCTGGATCAAATCCTGCAGACTTTCACCCCGACGGACCGTGTAAGTGCCCGGATACTTCACCTCACCAAATACTTGCACTATTGCCTCTTCACGCCATTGCGGATGAGGTAACACATTCAGACTGTCTTTGGACTGTACCTGAGGCGCTCCCAAAACTCGATTGGCTGTTGGTAGATCCAAGCGCGAATTTTCAATTGATATATTATCTCCCACTTCATTAATACGTGAGAGCTCGATGATATTAGCCTGCTCATTCAGCCCACCTGCTGCGACCAATAGATCATGTGTGGTGGTAACCTGACTAATTGGATACACTCCCGGAAACTTCACTTCACCCCGTACTTCAGCAATCTGTACCGGTTTTCCTTGAGCAGCCTGAGCTTTCAGTTTTTCAATTACAGGAGCAAGTAACGCTTGGCGACTGGCAGCGGCTTGCACAACTGTGCTGCTATCAGTCCCCAGTTTTGCAAGGGTCATTTTTTCTGATGTCAATTCTCCTTGACGAACCATGGCACCGGTACTCGAGTCGACAACAGATCGCTGCTCTTGCTGCAATTGCATCGCCAATTGTTGCTGATCAGCAGACGGGGTAACGACCGAGTTATCAGATGTAGATGCCCGTTGACGATGGTTGTCACGCCCGGAATTAGCACCATGAAAAGTAGAGTTATTTATACCATCAAGCGCAGAATTACTAAATATCAGAACCTGATCACGAGGCTGTAACCGCAGATCATCTTCACTCCCAGGGAGTTGAAGTGCACGCCCCAAATTAAATTGCAATACTTCGATATTGCGTAATGCATCCACTTCACGAACCACGAGGGCATAATTCAGATCTGCAGCTGATGTCAAGTCTCGTGAAGCACTTTGCAAAATGCGGCTAATGCGCATACCTGGCTGATAGCTAAACGCACCATCACGAACCACAGCACCTTTCACCATTACAGCCTGACTGTACTCAGTAGTGCTAGGCTTGACTGTTATTTTGTCGCCATCACGTACGACAAACTGACGATCATGATGATTTGACAAGTTCAGATTAAATACCCGCATTCCGGTTTCACCATAGCGAGTCACCGAAATCTCTTTCAGCGCAGCGGCTTTCATCCCACCCGCAAGTCCCAGAACATTGGACAAGGCGGCAGGACCACTCAGCTCGTAAATAGCAGGGCGTTTAACCAGACCATCGATACTCACCTCACTCCCTTTGGCTGGGATAAACACCGTATCACCAGAGCGCAGGCGGATATCTTGGCTGGTATCACCCCATACCAACATCTTGTAGAGATCAACATCGATAACTTTCTGCCCTGCACGCTTGACCTGGATCTTTCGCAGTGACCCAACGGTATCGATACCACCCGCGGCCTGCAAAGCCTGGGTTACGGTAGCCATACCATTGACGTTATAGGCGCCGGGGCGATATGCATCACCCATAACAAATACCTGCATGGTACGCAGAGCACCAAAACTGATGAATGCCTCTACACCAATTTTTTGCTCTTTGATCCGATTTTCCAATTCACTGCGCAGTTGCTGAAAAGTTTGACCACTTGCAGCAATGGGACCGAGTGATGGGAAATCGATAAAGCCTTCACGTCCAATGGCCAGCGAATAATTTGCATTTTCTTTGCCATAGAGCTGAACTCGGATCTCGTCACCCGGTCCCATCACATAGTCATCAGTAACAGGCATGTCAACAACTGGTGCATCAGTTAAAGGTTCACCGGCAAACACGTTATAGCCAAAGGGTTGTAACTCCCCCTCTTGTGCCACACCAGCCAACAAGGGGCGCTGGGATGCCTGGCTATAATCGACCTCACGCGGTGCGGCCACTGGGGCCGTATTAACAGGCGTCACATTGCTTTTTCCGGCACGCCCTCCTAATTGGGATGGGTCAATACCATATTGAGCAGCCATTGCCTGTTGCTGGGCCGGAGATAACTGTTTAAATTTGGCCATCATCTCAGGCGTAATTTGTGGGGCAGCCATAAGCGGTAAGCCCATCAAAACCAGTGAGAGAAGCAATCCCTTTTGTTTCATCTTGATAAAATCCACCACATACACAATATTGATGCCACCCATGGCATAGGTAGGTGGCATCATAACAAAAAGCGCTTGTTTTAGAACAATGAGTTAAACGAGCACATGAAAAATACCATAGCCTGATGCTAATCGTTGCCAAACAGATCGCGGGTATAAACCTTGTCCACCACATCAACCAAGTCATCAACCATGCGATTCGCTAGAATCACATCGCAACTCTCCTTAAACTCCACCAGATCAGAGAGTACGCGAGAACGGTAAAACTCCGATTCGCTCAACTTCGGCTCATAAATCACGACTTCAATACCTTTGGCTTTTATCCGTTTCATCACACCTTGTATGGCAGAAGCGCGGAAGTTATCGGAGCCCGCCTTCATCACTAGCCGATATATCCCCACTCGCCGGGGATTTTTACGGATCACAGAATCGGCAATAAAATCCTTACGGGTGGTATTGGAGTCGACAATGGCTCGGATCAGATTATTCGGTACATTGCTGTAGTTGGCCAGTAGCTGCTTTGTATCTTTTGGTAGGCAGTAACCGCCGTAACCAAATGATGGATTATTGTAATGGCTGCCAATACGTGGATCCAGACCTATCCCATCAATAACTTGGCGACTATCAAGACCATGAAGCTGAGCATAGGTATCTAGCTCATTAAAAAAGGCAACCCGCATAGCAAGATAGGTGTTTGCAAATAGCTTGATCGCCTCAGCTTCGGTGCTGTCAGTAAAGAGCACAGGTACATCCTGCTTGATTGCTCCTTCCAACAGCAGGTTGGCAAACACTTGGGCCCGTTCACTGAGCTCACCGACCACGATGCGTGACGGATGCAGGTTGTCGTAAAGCGCTCTCCCTTCCCGCAAGAACTCTGGTGAAAAAATTAGGTTGTCACATCCCAGCTCTTCCCGCAGCCGAGCGGTAAATCCGACTGGGATAGTGGATTTGATCACCATCACCGCAGCGGGGTTGATGGCAACTACATCCTTGACAACGGACTCAACAGTGCTGGTATTGAAGTAGTTTGTCTCGGGATCGTAATCGGTGGGAGTGGCGATAATGACAAAGTCGGCCCCCTGATAAGCATCGGTTTTATCCAGAGTGGCTCGAAGATTCAAGTCATGGCTGGCGAGATAATGTTCAATCTCGTTGTCAACGATGGGGGAGCGGCGCTGATTAATCAGCTCTACCTTGCTGGCAATCACATCAACAGCAACCACCTCATGGTGTTGCGCCAGCAATACAGCATTAGAGAGACCCACATACCCCGTACCACAAATAGCAATTTTCACAGCTAACCTCGCTTAGTGCTGCACTTTATAATACTGTTTGTACCAGTCGACGAAGGCTTGCACGCCCTGCTCCACCGATATAGCAGGTCGATATCCTGTGGTCTTGAACAGATCTTCGGTATCAGCCCATGTGGCATATACATCACCCGCTTGCATCGACATCATATTCTTGATTGCTTCAATACCGAGTGCTTTTTCAAGTGCATTAATAAAATCCATCAATTTAACCGGGCTGCCATTACCGATATTGAAGATACGATAAGGGGCACAGCTGTCTGCGGGCGAGCCTTTCTCTGACTGCCAGTCAGAATTAGCTACAGGTACCACATCGGCAATACGTAAAACTCCCTCAACGATATCGTCGATATAGGTAAAGTCGCGACTAAGTTGGCCATTGTTGTATACATCGATGGGCTGACCGGCAAGCATCGCTTTTGTAAATTTAAACAACGCCATATCAGGGCGCCCCCAAGGTCCATAAACAGTAAAAAAGCGCAAACCCGTGGTCGGAATACCATACAGATGAGAATAGGTATGCGCCATTAGTTCATTAGCTTTTTTCGAAGCTGCATAGAGGGAGACAGGATGATCAACCGCATCAGTGGTCGAAAACGGCATTTTGCTATTCATACCATACACAGAGCTGGAAGAGGCATAGACTAAATGCTGGACACCGTTATGACGACACCCTTCGAGAATGGCAAGGTGCCCCATCAGATTGCTGTCGGCATAGGCAAACGGATTTTCAAGGGAATAACGCACTCCGGCTTGCGCTGCCAGATGGATCACACGATGAAATTTTTCTTTCGTAAATATAGAAGCAATGCCACTATGATCAGATAGATCTAACTGTTCAAAACGGAACCCCGGTGTAGATAGTAAGTTTTTTAGCCGGCTTTGCTTTAAGGAAACCGCATAATAATCATTGAGATTGTCGATACCGACAACTTGATGGCCTTGGGAAAGAAGACGCTGACATACATGAAAACCGATAAAACCGGCAGATCCGGTTACCAAATACTTCATTTTTCTACTCCGTTAAAACCTGCAGATATTTTTCTAACACCAATGACTCACTGAAGTTTGTCACTATATAGTTACGGCTAGCTAATCCCATGGTATTACGTTCATCACTACTCAGTTCTACCATGGACTTCATTGCCTCAAATAAAGCATCACTATTTCGTGGCTCAACTAAAAAACCATTTTTCCCATTTACCACTGTCTCACGACAGCCAACCGAATCAGTCGTAATCAACGGTAAACCACAACTGCCCGCCTCCAACAATGAACGTGGCACACCTTCACGATAGAAACTGGGCAGAACAAAACAATCTGTACGATGCAGAATAGATACGACATCATCAGTGGTACCTAGATATTCGATTATACCATCTTTACAAGCCGCATCGAGCTCTTCCTTAGGTATCTCCGATGTATTATCACCATATTTTCCTAATACTTGGAATACGCACCATGGATAAATAACCTTTAATTTTGCAGCAGCAGAAATGTACTCTCGTATACCTTTCTCAATTAACAATCTAGCAGAAAAAAGAAACTTGAATTTTGTATTGACAATTTTCTCCTCGGGATTGCAGACATTAGTTTCTTTATAAGAAAAAAGTTCAACATTAACACCAGAACCAGGTAAAACAGAACAGTTGACATTTTTTATTATATTATTCCGTTTAAACAAGGCGAGATCTTCTTTATTTTGAAAAAACACATGGTTACTTTTACTTAATCCAATGCGATATAAAACCTTCATCATACTCTGCAACAAGCTTGGGGACGAAAAAGTACGTCCTAAACCAGCAATGTTATTAATTACTTTGCAACCTAGAAAACCGGCAACAGCCCCCCCATAAATATTAGGCTTGGCAGTAAACCCTAAGTAATAATCAGGCTTTAATTTATTAAGCGTCTGAAAATAACTAAATATTGTATCTAAGTCTTTTGATGGTGAAATAGAGCTTGAGGCCATGTTAATTTCATGAACAACGAAACCCATATCCCGCAGTTTTGTAGTGTACTCATCCTTAGGAGATATTATTTCAACATGAAATGTTTTAGAAAGGTATTTAATCAGCTCTAGCCGAAAATTAAATATACTCCAACTTGTGTTGGATGATACAACTATCTTTTTCAATTAAAGACCTACTCGATGATTTTTTTAATGCTGCCGTTAATAAGCACATGAGATGCAGGGACATCTTTAGACACAACAGAACCTGCCGCGATCACTGCATTATCGCCAATCGTCACACCTTTCAAAACAATAACATTAGAACCTAACCATACGTTATTACCAATAACAATCCCCTTTGTTTTGAAGTTATTCTTAATTACACCAAACTGCGCAGTGAACATATGATCATGATCATATAACTTTACTGACTCACCGAATAAAACATCATCCCCTACAGTGATACTCTCTCGGCAATTAATGGAACAATAATTATTAAAGAATACTCTATCACCAATAACTAAATTCCCTGACACAACATTAAAGACAACCCCAAACCTCACCCTTAATCTAACACCTAACCTAACGTTAGCATTACCTATAGATAAATTAAGTGGCAAATTGCTTCTTAAAAAATCAAACTTGAGTCTATTAAAAAAAAATAAAGAATGTAATACGTTAATTGGGTATGCAAGAACAACTCTAATCATCATCAAAAGCATAATAGCCTCTAAAAATATAACTTAGTTGTGAAGAAAGATTTACCTCGTTGCATCATTGAATAACTCTATCATTTTAGAAGCGATTATGGCTGAGTTATAATGAGATTCAACTTTTTTTCTACCCATAAGACCAAATGAATTTAATTTGGATGGATTTTCATAAAAGTACTTAAATGCGTTACACCAATCAGCTGTGTCAACTGCTAAAAAACCTATGTCAGGATCAACAATATTTTTATTAACCCCCACTGGGGACGCAATGACAGGGCGACCACAAGCCATATATTGGATTAATTTATAACCACACTTTCCATTTGCCCAAGGATTATCTGGTAGTGGCATAACTCCAACATTAATTAAAGAGAGAAGTTCATTTTCTTTATGTATTGACCATTCATATTGTTCAATAGGAATCGGACAATCCACGATTTCACTGGCTCCAATTGTAATCAATTCAACCTTCATTTCTCGCGATATGATTTCTAATGCAGGCCACAGTAACCTAAGGTATTTTACTGTTGAGGGAGTGCCAATCCAACCGATTCTTAATGTTCCATCAAAAAAATTCGGAACAACAGTATAGCGAGAAAGATCAATTACTGTTGGGAAGATTTCAGTCCGTCGTGAACCATGACCAAGGATATAATTTGATAAATAACTATTTCCAACCATTACTGCGCTGGAATTTTTTATTAACCCTAATAATTTACCGCCGAGAAGTTGGCGTACAAATACGTTACTGTGAAGATCATAATTGTGAAATATCGCGTCATCATAGTCTAATATATATGGTTTTCTTGATAATTTAACCAGATGTTCAAAACATGAAGGCAAATACGGAAATGCTTCCTTCTCGATTATAATTAAATCGAATCGAAATGCAGTCAAAACCATATATAGTCTTTTTATATAGTAACTGACTAATTTTGGAACAGTAGCTTTCTTATTTTTATAAAGACAGTTAAGGTAGTCATCATCAAAAAGAGATGAGGTTACAACAGAGAATCCAGAAGCCTCAAAGTATGGAATATACTGTAGTGTTCGTAGTCTTGAGCTAGCCCCTTTATTGGAATACTTAGATAGGATCAATAATTTCTTATTTCTCACAATGAACACCTGCTTTAATTACTGAACCAATATATCTCCAGAGTAGTACATAACCATTATATACATTTTTGAACTCAGAAAATGAACGCTTTACTATTAAAGTTTGAATTGTTCTCGGTATTGGTTCAACAAACAATGCTAAAAGAGCAACCACGTATGCTTCGTAACGATTGAAATGTTTAAAACAATATAGAATCCTACTTCTAAGCGAATAGAATAGCCGATGTGCTTTTACCTTCTCAGAGGTCCCCCCCCCCTTATGAAATGCTGAAGTTCCCGCAAAGTATTTAATTTTATACCCAAACTCGTGCACTCTCAATGACAGATCAAGATCTTCTAAATATACAAAGAATCTTTCATCAAACCCACCAACGGCATTAAATATATGACGGCGAATCATATAGTAAGCGCCAATACAGTGATCAACGTCCATGCTTGACTGATGATCAAAATTATTCATAATTACATGGGGAAACATGCGTGGAAATAATGCATTTAATCCAGTTGACTGACCAATATATGTTTTAAAAGATGGAAATTTTGCGCAATGTGGTTGAATGATACCGTTACTATCATATAGCTTAATCCCGCATACGCCATAGCCATTATTTTCATCCGATGATAAAAAAAATAAAGTTTTTTCTATAGAATCGGAGAAAACCTTAGTATCTGGATTTAAGAACAATATATAATCTGAATTAGAAAATTTAGCTGCCTTATTGCATGCTTTACCAAAGCCAAGATTATCCATCTCCTGGATGACTATTAAATTAAAATCCCATGTAATATTATTAATTAGTGGAATGGAATCATCAACAGATGCGTTATCAATTACAATTACATTTTTTATAAGACTCAAATTGGAATGTTCAATTGAATTTAAGCAATCATAGAGTTGTGTTCCAGCATTCCAATTTACAATTATAATATCAATCATTTTAAATACTTCATCCGATTAAATCAATAAATACATTGCTTATGATTTTTTAAAAAAAAAAAACCATTAAATATATTATATAAAAATTGCACCCCATGTTCTATTTCTATCCATTATTAAATCCTCAATTAATATATCGTTTTTTATTTTTGTATTGTATAACCAATGCACCGGATAGGATAAATAACAACTGATTAATGCCATTTAATCCATACAAGTAAACATCTTTAAAATTTGCGAGAAATATAACCAATAAGGTATAAATCACAACTATCTTCACTAATGACTTTCCTGAACTAAAAGCATCATATAATATTTTCGCATAAACAAACATGAGGACAGCAATAGATGTCACCCCCCCATAAAAAATCATTAATACGTATCCTACATCGCTATCAATATACTTAGCGCCATCACCACGACCAAATGTCCCAGTTCCGAAAAATATATCAATTTCTCTCTCAGGCAAAAAATACATAGTATCAAATAGCAGATCAGAACTTTTCGATGAAAATTCGTTTGAGCTTAGCCAATTAAAAACCAATTCAAATGCCCATCTCAAAATATACTCAATGCGCTCGTAATAAAAAAATAAAAATAGCGAAACAAACAATCCACTTAAAATAAAATATCTAAGCAATCTTTTTTTGTAAATAATGTGGCCTGGGAAGAACACTACAGAAATAACTGTAAGTAGTATCAACATCAAACCCAAACGGCCAGCAACGCAAGTTGATATGAATACAATAGTTAACGTAATTAGTGCTAATATAGTTCTATTGCTACTTTTATAAAAGACTTCTTGAGGATTATCTTGATGACTTTTTCCAAAAAAAATCAAAATTCCAATAAAAAAAATGACCGCATTAAACAATGATAAAGTTGAAACTCCAGAATAAAAAAGACCTGTCGCTCTATACCCTTGTTCTAAGTGGATTTTTGCATTATCAGATATTTCAATAAAACGGTAAAGAGCTAAAGAAAAGTCTCTACTTATCAGGGCCAATACAGCAATAGATGAATTGACAACTCCAATATAGAAGATATTGGAAAGTAATTTCATCTCAAATCGCTGACCATAAAGATAAAAATATAACATAGACAAAGCATAACCTGCGATTATGAATAAAAGCCCCCGAAAAATTAAGTTAATGACATAGAAATCAGGATTGCCAAATGAAAAAAGCGGTGCAATAAGAATCACTACTAAAATTGGCCATAACAAACCAAAAACGCGCGTATTAACTCTCATTCGAATTGTAATATTAAGTAGCGATAAGCCTACCAACATTACTGCAATCAAATATGATACAGTCACGTTTGGCACGCTTATTTTCATCGGAATAACAAGTAACGCAGTTAATATAAAAAGGAGAGAGCTGGCTGTAAATTTAAACATTTTATGCTAACCACTTTAGAAGGCTCATATACAAAAAACACTGAAATAGAATCGATATTATAATCTACGTTAAATCATCTGCTCGCGATGTAGCTTCGCAAATAAACCATCAAACTACAACACTGGGGAAATTTATTTTGATTTTTCTTAAGTGAAGACCCACGGGGTACAATTTACTTATCGCGCTCATATTCACCATCACTTTTCCTAACTGAAAACTGTAATTTCCCAGACTAATTTTTCCCGCTATTAACCGTTTTAAATTGTACATTGCCACACCAGCGTCACCACTGTGGCAGGCCTTTCATCATGATATTTTACCATGGTTTATGTTATGACTTGATCTTTTTAGCAACCACTCGGCTAACTGGGGAGTAATGAATGCCAAAAATTCATCCATCTGTTTTGGTGGATACCCACCAGAATGAAATAAGTTATGAATTTCTTCATTGCGGGTGGTAGGCTATTTTTTTATATTCAGCCAGGAGTTGGGCTGCGGCCAATGTTGTTTTAGCGGCACTTCTGATAAATAGCCATAACCCAGTATTATTGGCATTACTGACTGAATCAGAATTGAGATGTGTTCCCCTAAGCGGTTTGCTCCGCTCAGTTCAGATGTTGCCCGAGAGGCATTCTAAGCCCCGTCATTTTGTTCACAGCCCGCCCCCCCCTGCCAAGATGTTATTGCCCAAATCAGCCAACAGTCATGCATTCCCCTGCCCCAGGTGACCACTACACTCGGGGCTTTCTGACAGGTAGGCCAAGGGTGTTCAGTTTATTTATGGCGCTTACATACGCCATGACTTCACCCACTTGGCTATTGTAGTTACGCAGACTGATTTTCCCGCCAGCAACTGTTTGAACCTATACATCGCCGTCTCTGCCAGTGAGCGACGGTGATACACCGATATCCAGTGCGCCAGCCCTTCCTTGCGCAGCAGAATACCGCCTGTCGCCCCTTTGCTCGAGATAAGTCGATGGTTGACTTTGCTGTCATAGGCACCATCCGTATAAACAAGTCCCAACTGCGCCGCAGTGGCTTGAGCAAGGTGGGCAACACCTCGGCATCATGGACATTTTCCAGCGAGACTTCCGCCGCCACGATATCGTGGGCCACCTCTACAGCCAGATTGCAGCTTGCGTCAGACTCGCCGCTTCTCCTTGCCGTGCTTATGCACCTTCCATTCGCTCTCGCCATAGAACTTCAGCCCAGTGACATCAATCACCAGATGAGCTAGGGTGCAAACAGTACAGAATGTTGACCAGCTTAGCGCGTTTGCTGATGCAGCTGTAGTCGGTGACTGCAAGGGCACATCCACAACTTGAACAGTGAATTGATGAACCCCTCCAGTGTACACAGGGCAACTTGAACACGAACTTTAGAACCAGCGCGGTCTTAATAGCGCTGTCGCGGAAATGATCCCCCGCCCCCAATGACTGTAATGAGTCTGGAAATACCATTGCTTGCGAGCTTGCTCACCATGGGTAACCAAGATTAACTAAATGGCAAACAACTTCGCAACCAAGTTCTCAATATTAAAAAATTTTGCACAATACCTATTTTATTCGAAAAAACTAGAACTTTATATAAAAAGCCTAATTTGTCAACATACTCTTTTGGAAATAAGATACCATGAGCTAAACATTGTCTAGCATATGACTTATATATATCATCTATATAAGAGCGATAAGAGCTGCTAGCAGAGTACTTTTTGCACATATATAGCCGCATATAAAAAGTCGAATTTATAAATCGTTCTTTCTTTTTAATATTCGTAAAATTAGATGCAGAGTTTGGTAAAATTCTATATACAGAGGTTATATCCGGTATGTGAGCTATCTTTCCTACAGTAGAAAAATATATCCACAATGGCCAATCACCGAGTAACCATTTACTTGCCTCCTCTCCATTTTGTAAATAGAAATCGTCAAAGTGTTTTTTGGGGAACATTGTAGTTAGTGTTCTTATTCGATTACGGTTAAATAAAGACTTGGTTGTATTTATTGGCGAAGGTACAAAACTTGTTGTAATTTCACCCGTGTTCTCAATGAGATCAAATGAACCGGTGTGTACTAATGATAATGATGAATCTGCCAACAAGTAGGTGACTTGCTTCTGTATCTTGTATGAATGAATCCAAAAATCATCACCTTCACAGAGAGCTAGGTATATTCCTTGTGCATGACTAGCAGCAATGGCTGAAATTTGTTTACCCTGTGAATATTGATTCTCTTCTTGCAACACCAATTTAATAATCGTAGGGAATTTAGCTTGATAGATTTTTAATATTTCAGGCGTACTATCAGTAGAGGCATCATCATGAACAATTAACTCGAACCTATACTCACATTCTTGAGCCAAAAAACTCTCTATTGCATCACGAATATAGTTTTCCTGATTAAAGCAAGGGCACAATATACTTATATAAACTTTATCTACATATTTCCAATGCTTCTTAATCTCAGCCTCTGAATGAGGCGCAGTTAGCTTTGTAAACAAGATAGCCCCCTAATCATATCTACAGAAAAACAGGGAATACCTAATTTATCAGAAACCTCTTTTCGTTCCTTAAATGAGTCATCAATAAATATTGCGTCAGTTTCAGATATAAATTCTGATTTTGGCTTTGCAGAATCAATAATATGTATTACTTCATCAAAAATAAAAGACAATCTAAATTTACTTAAAGACTGTTGTAAGTCACCAGCATGCCTAGTAATTAACACAATTTTCTTACCTTTATTAATTGCATCAAATAGTAACTTCATCAGATCTGTATTTATTATTCCATTTTCCAGTAATAAACAATCATCGTAATCTGTATAGATAACGTTATAACTCAAATTGGATTTAAATTGATAAGCAAGATTCCGATATAGTTTTACGTCTAATTTATTATCAATAACTGAAACTGGTATATTGTCAGAAATTAATATAGAAAGCTCTGTAAAATTTATACCATTAAATCTGCTAGTGATCATTGAACCAGCAATTCTAGTAGAAACCTCAAGCAAACAAAGAGCCTGCCTAGCGTTTTCTTTAACTTGGAAAAACCACCCGCCACGTAACTGAAGCTTTGCATTAATTTTTTGAGCAAAATCATGAAACTGCTGCTGTGATTTTACTAACTCAGTCTCTACAGATATGCCATTTCTAGTAACAGAACGCCGCCTCGCTTTAGCAAACAAAAGTTGACCATTACTATCGGTCACACAATCAACAGTATATTCTGATCCGCTTAAATATTCACATAGCAACTCTCCCTCTGATAAATTAAGATCTGCATATGCTTTAATTTTTCGCACTCCATTACTACCCTGGCCGACATCAGGTTTAACAAATAACGGAAAGATTAAATCATCATTCAAACTATATAAATTAGGAACTAATACTGTATCTTTAAGGGTATTGTAAGTTAATCGCTTAGAACGACATATATTATTAGTTTCGTAGGATGATGATACGACTTTTGCACTAAGAAGATGAGCAAACTCTGTTAACTTTAATGCAGCAGAATCATGTGCAGGCAGGATGTGAGTTATTTCATGCTTTTCAACTTTGTCTGAAACATAGTCGACAAAATCTTCACAATCGATTCGTGGGGCGTCAAAAAAAACATTCCTTAAAGGTAAGTCAGTATAACACTCTATGCTATTAACGCCAAATATATTAATGTTTTTAATGTCTTTTAAAGATCTTATAAGCTCATGAGCTATTTCTGTGCCACAGGGGACAATTAATATATTACGCATAAAATCACCCCAAATTATCCAATCAGATGTCTATTAAAGAAGGCTTTCCTAACGTCAGCGAGGGTTGCTTTATTAGAATCAAATTCCGGGCTTTGGTACAATCTATTCTGTTTCATTAATAAATTATCAAAATCAAACAGAATTACCTCTATAACATCCGAAATTGATTCTTTAATAAATAAACCATAGTCGTAATACAAGCCATCAAAGGCATTATCTAACACCCCAACATTTTTATTGTAATAGTATCTTAGATCATATACTGGTTTTATTACATTAATGACAGGCACCTTATTGGTTAAAGAAAGCACTAAAGCATGATATCTATTACAAATAACAAGTTTCGAGTTTTTAATTAAACCAACGGCATCATTTATTTTTAAATAACCTGAGTCATATCCAAATATATAAAAATTATCCTGCTTAATATTTTCTTTAAGGTATGTTGTTGTCGGCTCATCAATATCAAAGGTTAAAAAAACAAGATTAAGCTTTTTACTCTTCAAAAATAAAACCAAAGATTTTATTTTCTCGATATTCTCTTTTAGTTTTTTAACATCTCCATATTGTTCAAATATAACGTAATCGCCATATTTCTTATAGCTATAATCTTTACCGAATTCAATCTTCGAGTTAACTATGTATAAGTCATCAGGCAAGTACTCCACTGACTTAACACCAACAGATGATAAATACATAGGCGATAGTTTTTTATCTCTGCAACCAAAAATTGCGTTTTTACTTTCGGCGAAAACCATTTCATAAAAATGCTGACTTGAATCAAATGGACCATAACCATTTGCAGTAAAAACAACTTTTTTATTCATCCTTGATGCTATAAGAATAGGTGTTATTATCTTAAATAGATCGCCATTGCGTTCCCATTCAAACCAAAGGTCATTAAAATACCCCCCCCCAGAGACTAATAACACATCTATTGATTCTATCTCCCTTTCCAACTGTCTTATATTTGAACAACGATTAAGTAATTCAAGTGGTGTGGGTATCTTTTTCCTTGAAGTGCCAAGTAGTGTTTTTCTTATTTTTTTGAGCTCTTCAAGTATATTGAATTTTGACTTTGTTTCTTTTGTCAATTGTACATCAATAAAATCCACATCATAGCCTTGAAGAAAATCACTTTTTAGATTTTCAACAAAAGCACTATTGTATGAAAAAACAATATATTTATGTTCGATAGGCATATCATAGAGGTTGTTTATAAACATCCCGTAATCGCCCAAATTTTTGTCCGCTAATGGGCCAGTAATCGCAACTTTCATCTTAGACCTATTTAAAAACATGAGTTTATTACTTCTATAATGTGCTTCACTTCTTGAAGCGTTAACTCATTATAAATTGGTAAACATAGCACTTTTTCCGCTAATGAATTAGCGTTAGGTAAATGACTTATATTAGCACTAGACAATCCCCTGTACATTGGCATGTTACTGATAAGTGGATAAAAATAACGACGAGATAACACACCATGCGCTTTAAGCTTTTCATACAATTCATCGCGGCTAAGCGGGTATTCAGCCTCTACTAAAATAGGGAAATAAGAGAAGTTACTGTTGGCGTGAGCATCATGCTGATACAGGGTAATGCCGGTTACTCCAGCAAGCTCTGCACGGTAACACTCGGCGACAGCTTGGCGCTGTACCATGGCCTGATCAATATGTTTAAGCTGCACCAAACCAAATGCGGCATTGATTTCACTCATTTTTCCGTTAATCCCCGGTGCAGTCACCGTTAGTTCATCGGCTATGCCGAAATTTTTCAAGCGATCAATGCGTTGCTTGGTTTTGGCATCCGGGCTGATAATCGCACCACCTTCAAAGGTATTGAATACCTTGGTAGCGTGAAAGCTTAAAATAGAAAGGTCTCCCCATTTCAATAAGCTTTCACCTTTATAGTTCACCCCAAACGCATGGGCGGCATCATAAATTACTTTAAGACCGTAGTTGTCAGCAATTTTTTGAATAGCCTCAACATCACAAGGATTGGAATAGCAATGCACAGGCATAATGGCAGTTGTGCGTGAAGTAATAGCAGCTTCAATTTTGGTCGGATCAATATTGAATGTAGTCGGGTCTATATCGACAAATACGGGTTCAAGACCATTCCACATGATCGAGTGACTAGTTGCCACAAATGAATAAGGGGTTGTGATCACTTCACCACTGATGCGCAACGCTTGCAGTGCAGTAATTAACGCAATGGTTGCATTATTGAACAGCGAGACATGCTCTACGCCAAGATATTTACATAACGCAGCCTCAAGTTGCTGGTGGAATGGGCCATTATTCGTCAACCAGCGATTATCCCAAATTTTTTCCAGGTAGGGGATAAATTCGTTCAAATCAGGCAAGAAGGGCTGTGTGACAGGTATATTTTTATTACTCATAATGGGATCCACAATTATGTTATTACAATATTCTTTTTAATTAACGGCGCAGAATGATACGTAACTGTAGCATCAGTGGCTTTTCGGCCATAAATAAGTACAGTAAATAGCATAACAGCGCCACACCAAGATTAATTACTATCTGCAACCAGGGTTGTTCTTGCCATGCCAAACCAGCAACATAAGCTAGGGCAGCAGACAAGATCACAGCGAACCAGATTGGGGCAATATCCTTACACTGCTGCCACTGACTTATACGAGTGAGTTTGGCTGTGTAATAGATATTCAGAAATAATGCGATGTATGAACCAATAGCTCTACCTATGCACATAGCCATTAATCCATAAGGTATGGATAACAGTAATATGGTCACACCAATGATTTTTTTGAGCACTTCAAGTTTTAAAAAAAGGTCGCTACGCCCTGTGACTTGTAATAGATTTAAATTAATAGCGTGAATGGGGTATAGCATATATCCTAAACATAGCACCGTCAGCAAGGCAGCAGCAGGTTGCCACTGGCTACCTAATAAACAGGTTAACAATGGTTCTGCAATCAATCCCAGTCCTATTATTAAAGGAAATATCAATATTGCTGCCATTTTTAGCGTCAACCGATATGAATCACCCAACCTGACCATGTCTTCTTGTAATTGACTGAACATAGGAAAGCTGACCCGTTGAATAATCCCCGTCAAGGTGCTTGCGGGCACACTTGCCAACTGGTTGGCTTGACTAAATTGCCCAACCACAGCGGGGCTAAATTTTTTACCTATGATGATTTGATACAGGTTGTTATAGGTCACGTCTAATAGTCCTGAAAGTAGTAATTTACTACCATACCCAAACAGATAATTAAACGATTGCTTACTAACCTTGCCGCGCGGCAGCCAGGGCGCCAACAAATTACACAACAGCATGTTACAACTAGCATTTAGCAAGGTCTGGATGACCAGCGCCCATACCTCAAAACCGTTTATAGCTAGCAAGATTGCTGTGGTACCGCTAATCACTACGCTTACTATGGATATTTTCGCCTGGGTTTTAAAATCCATCGCAACATTCAATTTTACACGGGGGATTAAGGTGAATGAATTAATCACAACCGTTAGGCCCAATACCCGCAACAGACTTTGTAGTTCATGTTGCTGATAAAACTGGGCAACACAGGGGGCACTCATATAAAGCACCAGATAACATGCTACAGATACAGCAATATTATAATAAAAGGCCGTGACCAAATCACTGTCACAACGATTCGTTTTACGGATCAGCGCCGACGTAAAACCGCTATCGACAAACACAGCTGCGATGGAAATAAACACCGCTAACATACCAACCAAACCAAATGCACTCGGCCCCAATAAGCGTGCAAGTAATAAGGTGATGAGTAGTTGAATCCCTTGCGTTAAAATCCGCTCAATAGCACTCCATTTCAGGCCTTTTTTTGTTTTTGTGGCCAAATTAGACATTAAAAAGCTCGGCATTTGCAAGGTGTGGTTGTCGTTGATCCTTACCAGATAAGGTGATTGTTAAATTTTCTATTGGCCATGCTATTGCTAGTTGCTTATCATCCCACTGAATGCCTCTATCACTGTTCACATGATAGTAATTGGTCGTCTTATACAAAAACTCCGCCGTTTCGCTTAAGGTCACAAAACCATGGGCAAATCCTTCAGGGATCCACAACTGTCGCTTATTTTCACCTGACAGATGAACCCCAACCCACTGCCCGAAGGTCGGTGAGTTTTTGCGGATATCTACCGCCACATCAAAAACTTCACCCGTCACACAACGCACCAGCTTCCCCTGGGCATACGGGGGCAATTGATAGTGCAAACCACGCAACACCCCTTTCGAGGATTTGGAATGATTATCCTGCACAAAGTTAACCGGATATCCTACCGCCTCTTCAAACAACTTGTTGTTGAAACTCTCAAAGAAAAAACCACGTTCATCACCAAATACTTTTGGCTCAAAAATAAGCACATCAGGAATTGCAGTCTTGATTACATTCATCGCTCTACCCACATTTAATTCAATTTTTATGGGGAGAGCGTAATCCCCCCATATCACATCAGGCTTTGGCAACCATTCTTAGCAAATATTGGCCATACGCATTCTTTGCCAGCGGCGCGGCAAGTTCACGCACCTGGTCGGCATTGATAAACTTCTGGCGATAGGCAATCTCTTCCGGGCACGCCACTTTCAACCCCTGACGGGTCTCGATAGTTTGAATAAAGTTGCTCGCTTCAATCAGGCTTTCATGGGTACCGGTATCCAGCCAGGCATAACCACGGCCCATCATGGCCACCGACAGATTGCCTTGCTCCAGGTAGATACGGTTCACATCGGTAATTTCCAGCTCACCACGGGGCGACGGCTTCAGGCTCTTGGCGATCTCCACCACGCTGTTGTCGTAGAAATAGAGGCCGGTCACCGCATAGTTGCTCTTGGGCTCCAGTGGCTTCTCCTCCAGAGAGATAGCGGTCCCCTCTTTATCAAATTCCACCACCCCATAACGCTCGGGGTCATGCACATGGTAGGCAAAGACGGTAGCGCCACTCTCTTTGGCCGCTGCGGCTTCCAACTGTTTCTGCAGGTCGTGGCCGTAGAAGATGTTGTCCCCCAGCACCAGCGCACAGGGGTCTGACCCGATAAACTCTTCACCCAGAATAAAGGCTTGTGCCAACCCGTCCGGACTTGGCTGCACCTTGTACTGCAAATTCAGGCCCCACTGGCTGCCATCACCCAACAGTTGTTCAAAACGGGGAGTATCTTGCGGCGTGCTGATGATCAAAATATCGCGAATACCGGCCAGCATCAGAGTGCTGAGCGGATAGTAGATCATCGGCTTGTCATAGATGGGCAGCAGCTGCTTGCTCACCGCCATGGTGACTGGATAGAGACGGGTGCCTGAGCCACCGGCCAGAATAATGCCTTTACGTTTGGTCATGATGCTTGTTTCTTATTTTTAAATTGCAAAAGAAAAGGGTGGCTTGCGACCACACCTTTCTGTTTTATCCCTGCCAGTCAGAGAGGCGTTCAACACATCCCTGGCCAGTGATTTACTTACCGAGGATCTCGGTCAACATCCGCTCTACACCGACGGTCCACTCCGGCAGCACCAGATCAAAGGTGCGCTGGAATTTGCCAGTATCAAGGCGGGAGTTATGGGGGCGTTTGGCCGGAGTCGGGAAGGCGCTGGTCGGCACTGCATTGAGCTGTGTCACCGCCAGTTCAACGCCAGCCTCTCTGGCTTTGGCAAACACCAGCTGGGCGTAGTCAAACCAGGTGGTGGTACCGGAGGCAATCAGATGGTACAGCCCAGCGACCTCGGGTTTGCGCTGCGCCACGCGGAGAGCATGGGCAGTGCAATCGGCCAGCAACTCGGCCCCGGTCGGAGCACCGAACTGGTCATTGATGACTGACATCTCGCTACGCTCTTTGCCAAAGCGCAGCATTGTCTTGGCAAAGTTGGCGCCACGGGCAGCGTAGACCCAGCTGGTGCGGAAGATCAGGTGACGGGCACAAAGGGCGGCACCTTGCTCACCCGCCAGCTTGGTCTCGCCGTAGACGTTGAGCGGCGCGGTCGCATCGGTTTCCACCCAGGGGCGCTCACCACTGCCATCGAACACATAGTCGGTAGAGTAGTGAACCAGCCAGGCTCCCAATGCTTCCGCTTCTTTGGCAATTGCTGCCACGCTGGTTGCGTTAAGCAGCTCGGCAAACTCCCGCTCGCTTTCGGCCTTGTCGACTGCGGTATGAGCGGCTGCATTCACGATGACATCAGGCTTCACCAGGCGAACAGTCTCCGCCACGCCGGCCGGGTTGCTGAAGTCACCACAATAATCGCTGGAGTCAAAATCAACGGCGGTGATGCGCCCCAGCGGCGCCAGTGCGCGCTGCAGCTCCCAGCCTACCTGGCCGTTTTTGCCAAACAGCAGAATATGCATCAGGCACGCTCCCCATCGTTCTTTTCAATCGCAGAATAGTGCTGCTCAATCCAGGACTGGTAGGCACCGCTCTTGACGTTGCTGACCCACTGCTGGTTATCCAGATACCACTGCACAGTTTTGCGAATACCGGATTCAAAGGTCTCTTGCGGTTGCCAATCCAGCTCGGCGCTCATCTTGGTCGCATCGATTGCATAGCGGCGATCGTGACCGGGACGATCAGCCACATAGGTGATTTGATCGCGGTAAGAACCCGCTTTGGGCACAATCTCGTCAAGCAGATCACACACGGTATGCACCACGTCCAGGTTCTGCTTCTCGTTATGGCCGCCGATGTTGTAGGTTTCCCCGACCACACCAGTAGTCACCACCTTATAGAGCGCGCGAGCGTGATCTTCCACATAGAGCCAGTCACGGATCTGGTCGCCCTTGCCGTAGACAGGTAATGGCTTGCCATCCAGCGCGTTGAGGATGACCAGCGGGATCAACTTCTCGGGGAAGTGGTACGGGCCGTAGTTGTTGGAGCAGTTGGTGACCATGGTGGGCAGGCCATAGGTGCGGCGCCAGGCGCGCACCAGATGGTCGCTGGAAGCCTTGGAGGCAGAATAGGGGCTGCTGGGGGCGTAGGGGGTGGTTTCGGTAAAGAGCGGCAGCGTCTCACCGGTGGCAACTTCATCCGGATGGGGCAGATCACCATATACCTCGTCTGTGGAGATATGGTGGAAGCGGAAGGCCGCCTTGCGTACCTCGTCCAGATCGTTCCAGTAAGCGCGAGCCGCTTCCAGCAACATATAGGTGCCAACGATATTGGTCTCGATAAAGTCAGCCGGGCCTGTGATTGAGCGATCAACATGGCTCTCGGCGGCCAGATGCATCACGGCATCCGGCTGGTGCAGGGCAAACACCCGATCCAGCTCGGCACGGTTGCAGATATCCACTTGCTCAAACGCATAACGCTCGCTTGTCGATACATCGGCCAAGGATTCCAGATTGCCGGCATAGGTGAGTTTATCGAGATTGATAACGGAATCTTGGGTATCACGGATTATATGGCGCACCACAGCAGAGCCGATAAAGCCTGCGCCACCAGTAACGAGTATTTTCATTCTCTTTATTAGGCCATGTTGAAGTTAAATACAAATTTATGAAAGATAAAATAAACAATGAATAATATATCCCTTAGCCTCAGCTTGACAAAACCTAGGTAAGGGTCAATTACTGTTGTTACTTACTTGATTTTTACTGTTCTTTATCCAACGTCCTACTCGCCATGCATAGTTAAGAGATAGGGTATAACTTGCAAACAACCCCAAGTAGATAACCATCATTAACCATTCAGGTAATTTTGCCATTTCAGCCAAAATGCCCATAAAAACTATGCCAAGGTTGGTAACGACCATTAGCAACAATGCTTCACGATGAGTAAATCCGGCATGCAACAAGATATGATGAAGGTGATTACGGTCAGCCTTGAGTGGGGATTGACCTTTCCGAATACGCCGGATCATAATTCCGACCATGTCGATCAGCGGCAATCCCATTAGCCACAGGGCCATTACAGGTCTGAATGCTGGGTGTTGTTCAGTGACTTGTGAACCATAAATCACTAAAAAGCCGATTATAAAGCCCAAAAACATTGAGCCTGCGTCACCCATAAAAATTTTGTGTTTAAAGGGGGGGATGGTGAGGTTGATCGCCAGATAGGGCACCAGCGCAATCGCGATTACTAAACAGAAGTTGGCCATATCGGGCATGGTATTGCTGAACAACGTAGCCAAGCCGACCAAGCTTATCCCAGCCATTGAGCCAGCGAGGCCATCAATGCCATCCATCATGTTAAAGGCGTTAACCGCTGCACAAACAGCAAGTACAGCAACGAAAACCTCACCCCGAGGCAGGCTAATATTACCCAGTCCCACTAAGTCACCAAAGTGGTGTAGACCCACACCTGTGGATAAACATAACACAACTATAAGGAATGCCTGCAAACCCAAACGCAGCCTTGGTGAAATATCAAGTGCATCATCTACCGCACCAATCACAACCATAGCTCCTGCACAAAATAATAACATAACCAGCGTAAGTGAAAGATGCATAGTAATAAATACACTTAGATATACACCTATACTCACTGCAAGCCCCCCAATCAACGGGATAGCCCCCACGTGCTGTTTTCGCTGATTAGGAAGGTCAACAAGTTGCAACTTACCTGCGATTGGCCGTAAAAACACGATCGCTATTGCAGTGCCAAGAAAGGCAATAATACCTGACATCTCCATTATTTGATTCCTGTTTTATCCCTTCACTTGCATACAAGCCATATCCTAGCTAGCTTGAGCACATTTTATCTATTATTAACAAATTCAATTGTTCGTTGAATCTTTACCATAAAGCCAGTAACGTCATCAAAAAATCATTTCCCTAGTTATTTAAATTAGTGATATATTCACCTAATTAAATAAACAAAAAAGGGATGTAGAGATTATTAAAAATATTCAAACCACAAAAACCTTTAAACAATATTTAATTTAAAGTTAAGTTTAAAATAAAAAACGTGGTGACAGAAATGGTTAAAAAAGCATGAGAATGGCTACCGCACTGGGTTGCAGCCCCCAGTTCGCTGTTTTTAACCACATTGCTCAAGCTGTTGGCCATCATGTCCTCCAGCATTTAATTGTACTTTGGCGGCATGCATCGCTACGCGCTATCACAAATCTATCGCGCCATTGTCACCATACAGAACCGATTTGAACTAGGATTCTAGCTCGTATCCCCCCCATATGAACAGCAAAAATTACCTCATTGGGGGGCAATTTAAAGCTGAACACAAGGCTTGTAACAGCCAGCTCGAACGCCCTGCTACTTATTTCAACAATCGGTAAAACGAACCTCTCGACAAGCTCATAAAAAGCAGGGCACCCCATGGGGTTGCCCTGCTTGATTGTCAGCCAGACCAAAGCAGGCTGGCGATTTATTGAACTCTGTTCAGATTAGCTAAACCTGCATGCCATCAGTCACCTTTTGACTCAACCGCTGCAGCCATGCGCGCCTCTTTACTCTTGTGGCTAGTGAAGTAACGCATCACCAACACAAAGAAGAGCGGCACGAAGAAGATGGCCAGCACGGTGGCACTGATCATCCCCCCCATCACGCCGGTACCGATGGCGTTACGGCTGCTGGCACCTGCGCCAGAGCTGATCACCAGCGGCAGCACCCCGAGGATAAAGGCGAGCGAGGTCATCAGGATCGGACGCAGGCGCAGGCGTGCCGCCTCCACCACCGCTTCACCCAACCCCATCCCTTTGTCATAGAGCTCTTTGGCAAATTCCACGATCAGAATCGCGTTCTTCGCCGACAAGCCGATGGTGGTGAGCAGGCCCACCTGGAAGTAGACGTCGTTCTCCAGCCCGCGCAGGGTAGCAGCAACAATAGCCCCCAGTACCCCGAGCGGTACTACCAGCATCACCGAGAACGGAATGCTCCAGCTCTCGTAGAGGGCCGCCAGACAGAGGAAAACCACCAGCAAGGAGATGGCGTAGAGCGCAGGTGCTTGTGAACCGGCCTGACGCTCCTGGAAGGAGAGCCCGGTCCACTCGATACCCACCCCTTCCGGTAGCTGTTTCACCATCTGCTCGATGGCGGCCATCGCATCACCGGTACTCTTGCCGGGCGCAGCTTCACCGACGATCTCCATCGCCGGCACGCCGTTGTAGCGCTCCAGACGCGGCGAGCCGAAGCTCCACTCGGTGCTGGCAAAGGCGGAGAAGGGCACCATCTGACCGGCACTGTTGCGCACATACCAGAGTTTCAGATCTTCCGGGTTCATCCGGAAGGGGGCATCCGCCTGCATGTAGACCTTCTTGATCCGGCCACGGTCAACGAAGTCATTAACGTAGGACGAGCCCCAGGCGGTGGCCAGGGTGTTGTTGATATCCGCGATGGATAGCCCCTGCGCCAGCGCCTTCTCGTAATCGATCTTGATATCGAGCTGCGGCGTATCTTCCATCCCGTTCGGACGCACTCGCACCAAGGTGGGATCCTGCGCCGCCATGCCAAGCAGTTGATTACGCGCCGCCATCAGCTTGTCGTGACCGATACCGCCGCGATCCTGCAGGAAGAAGTCAAAACCGGTCGCCGTACCCAGCTCCGGGATCGGAGGCAGGTTGAAGGCGAACACTTGCGCCTCCTTGATGCTGAACAGATAGCCCATGGCGCGGCCGATAATGGCATTGGCGCTGCGATCCGCGCTCTTGCGCTCGCTCCAGTCCTTGAGCTTGATAAAGGCCATACCCGCGTTCTGGCCACTACCGGCGAAGCTGAAGCCCGATACGGTCAGTACGGAGTCAACGTTATCCTTCTCGTTTTTCAGGAAGTAGTCGCGCATGTCCGCCAGCACCACCTCGGTACGCTGCTTGGTCGCCCCCACCGGCAGTTGCACCATGGACATGATGACACCCTGATCCTCTTCCGGCAGGAAGGAGGTGGGCATCCGCATAAAGAGCACAGCCAGCACCGCCAGCATGGCGCCGTAGATCAGGCTGTAGCGCACACCCTGCTTGATCACCTTGCGCACGCCGCTCTGATAGCGATTGGTACCAGCATCAAAGGCGCGGTTGAACCAGCCAAAGAAGCCGCGCTTGGCACCAAACTCGCCATGTTTCATCGGCTTGAGCAGGGTGGCACAAAGGGCCGGAGTCAGGATCAACGCCACCAGCACCGACAGCACCATGGCCGAGACGATGGTCAGCGAGAACTGGCGATAGATGGCACCGGTCGAGCCGCCGAAGAAGGCCATCGGCACGAACACGGCGGAGAGCACCAACGCGATCCCCACCAGCGCGCCGGTGATCTGGGTCATCGACTTGCGGGTCGCTTCCAGCGGGGAGAGATCCTCCTCGCTCATCAGACGCTCCACGTTCTCCACCACCACGATGGCGTCATCCACCAGCAGGCCGATGGCCAGCACCATACCGAACATGGTGAGGGTGTTGATGGAGAAGCCAAACGCCGCCATCACCCCGAAGGTACCGAGCAGCACCACAGGCACCGCAATGGTCGGGATCAGAGTGGCACGGAAGTTCTGCAGGAACAGATACATGACGCAGAACACCAGGAAGATCGCCTCGATCAGGGTCTGCACCACCTCCTCAATGGAGATCTTCACAAACGGCGTGGTGTCGTAGGGGTAGACGATCTCCATATTGGCCGGGAAGTAATCCGACAGCTCATTGAGCTTGGCACGCACCTTCTCGGCGGTATCCAGCGCGTTGGCACCGGTCGCCAGCTTGATGGCGACCGCGGCGGTAGACTGGCCGTTGTAGAGCGCATCGGCGTCATAGCTTTCGCCCGCCAGCTCGACCCGGGCCACATCTTTCAGCCGTACCTTGGAGCCATCCTGATTCACCCGCAGCAGGATGTCGTTGAACTGCTCCACGGTAGAGAGACGGGTCTGCCCCATGATAGTCGCGGTGAACTGCTGATCTTCTACCGACGGGGTACCACCCAGCTTGCCGAACGCCACCTGGGCGTTCTGCGCCTTGATGGCTGCCTGCACATCACCCGGGGTCATCTGCACCCGGTTGAGCTTGTTGGGATCGAGCCAGACCCGCATGGAGTACTGGCTGCCGAACAAGGTGATATCCCCAACCCCGTCCAGACGACTCAGAGGCTCCTTGATATTGGAGACCACATAGTCCGCCAGATCGTCGTTGTTCATCGAGCCATCGCTGGAGATGAAAGCCGCGACCATCAGGAAGCTGCTGGAGGTCTTCTGTACCCGGATCCCCTGCTGCTGCACCTCTTGCGGCAGCAGCGACATCGCCTGCTGCAGCTTGTTCTGCACCTGCACCTGAGCGATATCGGGATCGGTACCCGGCTGGAAGGTGAGGGTCACCGACACCCGACCCGCGGAGTCAGACTGGGAGGACATGTAGAGCAGGTGATCCAGCCCGGTCATGTTCTGTTCGATGATCTGGGTCACCGAGTCTTCCACCGTTTTGGCGGATGCGCCCGGATAGCTGGCAGAAATACCGACAGCAGGCGGCGCAATGCTCGGATACTGGGCGACCGGCAATTTGATGATGGCCAGGCTGCCCGCCAGCATGATCACCAGCGCGATCACCCAGGCAAAAATGGGTCTGTCTATAAAAAATCGAGCCATGAAGCGACTACTCCATCCTACTTGTTGGCCGGGGTGTTGGACGCAGCTTGAGCAGACGGTGCATCAGCACCCTGCTCGGCGGGATTGACCACGGCGCCCGGTCGTACTTTCTGCAAGCCAGCCACGATCACCCGCTCGCCGGAGGTGAGCCCTGACTCCACCACCCAGTTGCTGCCGACGACACGGCTCAGCTGCACGTTGCGCAGCTCCACCTTGTTATCAGCGGTTACCACCATCACGGTGGCGCCGCCGTTGGGGGTGCGAGTCACGGCAGTTTGCGGCACCAGCAACCCTTGCGCCCGCTCACCCTCTTGCAGGGTCGCGCGCATAAACATGCCGGGCAGCAGCAGTTGGTGAGGGTTGGGCACAATCACCCGCAGGGTCACCATGCCGGAGGTCTCATCCACGGTCACATCGGAGAACTGCAGCGAGCCCTCTTCGCCATAAGTGGAACCATCTTCCAGCTGGAAGGTCACCTTGGCCCCCTTCTGCTCGTCCTGGGTCAGCTTGCCCTCGGCGACCAGTCGCTTGAGACGCAGCAGATCGGCGGTGGACTGACGCACATCCACATACATGGGATCGAGCTGCTGAATGGCGGTCAGGCTGTCAGCCTGCTGGGCAGTCACCAGCGCCCCCTCGGTCACCGCGGATTTACCGATGCGGCCACTGATGGGGGCTGTGATGCGGGTGTAACCGAGATTGATCTCGGCAGTGCGCAGGGCCGCCTTGCTCGCCATGATCTCGGCCTTGGCCTGCTTCCAGCTGGCGTCGGCGTCGTCATAGTCCTGACGGCTGATGGATTTGACCTTGAGCAGCTCCTGATAGCGCTGCGCCTTGAGGCGGGCACTCTGCTCGTTGGCCTCGGCCTTGGCCAGATTGGCTTTGGCGCTGGCGACTGCCGCCTGATAGACAGCCGGGTCGATCTGATAGAGCAGGTCGCCCGCCTTCACATCGCTTCCCTCGGTAAAGAGGCGCTTGAGGATGATGCCGCTCACCTGCGGACGCACTTCGGCCACCCGCAGCGGGGCGCTGCGACCGGTCAATTCGGTGGTCAACATTAGCGGACCGCTCTGCAGGGTCACCACGTTGACCGCCGCGGGCGGCATGCCGCCCTGTCCCTGGAGTGCGCCCCCCTTGTCACCACAACCTGCCAGCAAGCCTGTAGCCAGCAAGGCAAGACCAACTGAACGAGCAAGAATATGTTTATGCATGAAACACCTGAGCCTTTGCCAGTCAATGAACAATCAGGGCCGCATGGGCCCTGTTGGTAAATAGTCGAAAGATGAGGCAATATACATACATTCATAAATGTATGTAAGTGACTTTTTGCTTGCATGAGGCACAAATTTCGATGGCCAGACGAACCAAAGAAGAGGCGCAGCAAACCCGCTGCCACATCATGAGCACGGCGCTGGATCTGTTCTGCTCTCAGGGCCTGGCCAAGACCAGCCTGACCGACATCGCCAGGGCGGCAGACCTGACCCGCGGTGCCATCTATTGGCACTTCAAGAACAAGGATGAACTCTTCATTTCGCTCTGGCAGGAGCTCTGCAGCCCCCTCGCCCACCAGCTCGATGCCTGCCTCAATCCAGATGAGCCGGATCCGCTGGGGCAACTGCGCCTCTTCTTCGAAGGGGTGCTCCACAGCTTCATTCACAATCCGGCCCAGCGGCAGATGTTCACCATCCTGTTCAATCTCGAATCGCTGGAGGGGGAAGCCATCTCACTGCGCGAACATATCCGCAGCCAGTCCGCCAACTTCTTCCGGGATCTGGAGACCACCCTGGCCAATGCGGTACGGCGGGGCCAGTTGCCAGCCAACCTCAACCTGCAGCGCGCCGCCACCCTGCTCCACTGCACTCTGGATGGCTACATCATCAACTGGCTCCACTTTCCGGGGCGGATCGACCTGCAGGGCGAATCCGCCTTTATGATAGAGAGCATGTTCACCATGCTGGCCCAGCCCCACGGGCCTGCCTGCTGCCGCTAACCGGCTCCGGCAACTTCATCACATCCAAATCGGGGCCTGACCGCGCGCTTTGGCAGTCAGGCCCCGATTTGTTACCCTGTGCGCCCCCAGCTTGAGGTAACCCCTGTGCCACACTTTGACGCCATCCCCGCTTCCTGGCCATTTAACGACCAGCACGCCCACGTTCGAGCTGCCTTTGTGGCGCGCCTCAAACCCGGCGCTCACCTGCTCAATGGTCTGTGCGGTATGGGGGAGGATCTGTGCTGGCTGCGTGCAGAAGGGTATGTGGTCACCGCCTGTGAAGCGGTACTGGCCGACGCCAGAGTTGCCTCACAGCAATCCGGACAAGCAGTGCGGGTCTGCCCGCTGGCGAAGATGCACTCGGTGCTCCCTTACGATGGCATCTGGCTGAGCCGCCCGCTTGATAGCGACGCGGCCACCCTTGTCCCCCTGTTGCAACAGCTGGCGACCCTGCTCAAGGCGGGCGCTCCGCTCTGCTTCCCCCTACAGCCAAGCGGCAAGATTAGTCACGATGAGCTACAACAACTGGTCACCACATCCGGGATAGCGCTGCAACTGGCGCCGATGGAAACCGCCTCGACCAACACGCCATCATGCACAAGTCAACACGCCAGCCAGTACGTCATGTTGCTGCATGGCGATCATCAGGCCACCTAACGGGCTAATTCATCACGGATTTTCCCGTTCAACGCCAAGCCGACAGCTAGTCGGCGATCTTGGCTTTCGACAATATTTAACTCGGCGTTAACGCAGAAAAGGCAGACATAACACGGCTTACGTGTTAAAAAGTGTGATTAATATCAAATTTTAATAACAAAACAGACAATACAACCAACTCCGGATTTCCTTATGAAACTTGTCCTGAAACTCATTGCTGGCATCCTTGCCGGTCTCTTGCTCGGTCTCTACGCCCCTGAGTGGGTGGCGCGCGTGCTGTTTACGGCCAAGACAGTGATAGGTCAGCTGATCACCTTCACCATTCCGCTCATCATTCTGTTCTTTATCATGAGCGGCATCGCCAGCCTGCCGAAAAACTCCGGCAAGCTGCTGGGCAAAACCGTGGCACTCTCCTACTGCTCCACCATTCTGGCGGGGCTGTTCGCCTTTACCGTGGCGAGCCACCTGATCCCGCAGTTCACCACCGCCGCCGAGCCCACCACGGCCACGGCTATCAAACTTGCCTCCTACGTCAATCTGGAGATCCCGCCGCTGTTTGGCGTGATGTCGGCACTGGCCGCCGCCTTCGTGTTCGGCATCGGCATCAGCGCCACCCAGGCCACCGATCTGCGCCGGGTCGCCGATCAGGGTCGTGACATCATCGACCGCCTGCTGGCCAAGGTGATCATCCCGCTGCTGCCGTTCTATATCGCGGGCGTCTTTGTCGAGATGACGGTAGAAGGCACCGTATTCGCTACCCTGAAAACTTTCGGCGTAGTGCTGGTGATGGCGATCCTGATGCACTGGATCTGGCTCTCCGTACTGTTCGTGGGTACCGGTCTGGCCCTTGGCCGCTCACCGGCCCAGCTCATCAAGAACATGTTGCCCGCCTACTTTACCGCGCTGGGGACCATGTCGAGCGCCGCCACCATTCCGGTCGCCCTGCAATCGAGCAAGAACAACGGGGTGAGCGACGGTATCGCCAACTTTACCGTGCCGCTGTGTGCCACCATTCACCTCTGTGGCTCCACCATTACCCTGGTCACCTGCGCCACCGCGGTGATGTTCCTCTCCGAGCATCTGGCCATTCCGGGCATCGAGACCATGCTCCCCTTCATCATGATGCTGGGGGTGATCATGATCGCCGCCCCGGGCGCCCCGGGTGGTGGCGTGATGTCGGCGCTGGGCCTGCTCACCTCCATGCTCGGCTTTGGTGAAGCCTCCATCGCCCTGATGATCGCCCTCTATCTGGCGCAAGACAGCTTCGGCACCGCCTGCAACGTCACCGGTGACGGCGTGATTGCCCTGTGGGCGGATCGCTTCGCCAACGGTAGCGAGAGCGCAGCTCCTGTGGCCGAGGCCGAACAGGCGTAAACTCGCCGGGATTGCCCGACCATCCTCTGCAAAACCGCAGGCCCGAACCATGTTCGGGCCTGCGTCGTTTCTGCCACCTTCACTGCTTTTGTGCGTATTCCTCCTCCCCCTCTTTACCCCTCTCTGCCGTAAACAGCACTGGCGCAGCTCTCTACACCCGACAAAATTATTGGCATATGCCACATATGAGCGTATAAATGGCTTATGCCAATTAGGAGCCACCATGCCAAGACCCAAGATTGCCCGCCAGATCTGTGGCCGCCCCGCCAACAGCTGCTTCAAACCCAACGGCCGCCCCATGCATCAGCTGGAACAGGTCACGCTGGCCCCTGACGAGTTCGAGGCACTGCGCCTCGTCGACCTTCAAGGAATGCAGCAGCAGGAGGCCGCCCTGGTGATGGGGGTCTCCCGCCAGACCCTGGCCAATATCCTGAAAAAAGGGCGCTACAAGGTGGTGGAGTGTCTGAGTCTGGGCAAGGCATTGATGATGCAACCCGCCGAGCCCGACCACCCAACCAGTGGAGAAGAGCCGACATGAATGCTGTCACAACCATGACCACCAACCCCAGCAACAGCGCCCTGATGCTGAGTCAGGGGTTGCTGGCTGGCCACTTTACCCGTGCCGAGCAGCTGCAAATTCTTAACCCCGAAGGGAACGTTATCGCCACCCTGCCCAATCCGGCCGCCGCCGAAGGCTGCCACGGCAAGCAAGCGCTGCTCGACGCCCTCACCCATCATCAGGTAGGTCAGGTGGTGGTGCGCAATATCGGCGAGCGAATGCTGGGGCGCCTGCTGGCGGTCAATATCCGGGTGCTGCAGTGCCGCTCTGCCCGCCTGCCGCTGCCCGCGCTGCTGGCCCCCGCCAATCTGCAACCTCTAACCGAGGCCAGTCAGGGGCGTCCGTCTCGCCGTCATCAGAGCAAATCTGCGATCCGTGCCATCCAGCCCGTCGGCGCAGGCTCGAGTCATGGCCATTGTCACGGTGGTTGCAACAGTGGCTCCGATCACTGTTGCGCCAGTGGTGGCCATCAAGCAGAGAGCTCACGACAAGGCCATACTTGTTGCCACGGAAGTGAGGGTGCCAACCAGCAGGGCGGTTGCTGCCATCATCACTGATGCCATCGCCGTGCATGTCATCACCATCAAGGAGAAGAGATCATGTCCATCTGGTTGTTGAGCCTGCTCGCCTCGTTCGTGCTGATCCTGGCCATGGGCACCATCATCTGGTGGCGCCAATACCAGCTTGCCCAGAAGCGGGAAGATAAAGAGGTGCGTCCCTGTGGCTGCTCCAGCGCCTGCGCGGATCACCTCTACCAGATCAGCGAGCCGACGCCCAAAAAGTAACCTGACCGCAAACGCCATAGCCACAGAGATAAGGTCGGCAAACTAAAGGCGCATTTAATAGAAAGACTATAAGAGAGAGGGGGCACCTGCTGGTGCCCCCTCTCTATTTACTC